>NZ_JAKMAY010000327.1:0-5828 GCF_022015835.1 Streptomyces sp. ICN903
CTCCCCCTCCCCTCCGGCCGGGCCCGGAGCCCGGCACCCCGCGTCCGGCGCCTCGATCACCCTTCGGTCACCCCGTGATCACGAAAGGCCTTCCGAACCGGTTTATCCAAGACTTCTGTGGACTAGACCTTGACTCCCCAGTTGGTCTATGCCAAACCTGTGCAGACCCCACGCTCGCTCCCCCCACGCCCGTACCGTCGGCAACCTTCCAGGGGACAGCCATGCCCGTCCGTCGCCCTTTCCGCCTCCTCGCCTCCGCCCTGTCCGCCGCACTGCTGCTGAGCGGATGCGGCGCCTTCGCCGACACCGGCGACCAGGACCGGGACCGGACCCTCGACGTCTGGCTGATGCGGGGCAGCCTCTCCGGCGAACTCACCGACGCCGCCGTCCGGGACTTCGAGCGGCGCAATCCCGGTGTGGAGGTGAAGGTCACCGTCCAGGACTGGCCGGGGATCGACAAGAAGGTCACCGCGGCCCTCGGCTCCGGCGACGCGCCCGACGTGATCGAGGTGGGCAACACCCAGGTCGCCCAGTACGTGGAGACCGGCGGGGTCTCCAACCTCACCATCAAGGTCTTCGACCTCGGCGGCGACCACTGGGTTCCCGGGCTGGAGGAGCCGGGGAAGATCGACGGGTACCAGTACGGCGTCCCCTTCTACGCCGCCAACCGCGTCGTCATCTACCGCAAGGACCTCTTCGACCAGGCCGGGATCACCGAGCCGCCCGCCACCCGCGAGGAGTGGATCGAGGCCACCTCCCGGCTCGACGGGCCCGGACAGCAGGGCATCTACCTGCCGGGGCAGAACTGGTACGTGCTGGCGGGCTTCATCTGGGACGAGGGCGGGGACCTCGCCGTCGAGCGCAGCGGCCGGTGGGCCGGCGCGCTCGACACCCCCGAGGCGCTGCGCGGCATGGAGTTCTACAAGGAGCTCCAGTCCCACGGCCGGGGCCCCGTGGACTCCGACGAGTCCAGGCCGGAGCAGCGCGAGTTCTTCGCCGGGAACGAGATCGCCCAGATCATCGACGTGCCCGGCGCCGCGGAGCTGATCGTCGAGAAGAACCCCGAACTGGCGGGCAGGCTCGGCTTCTTCCCGATCCCCGGCAAGGAGGCCGGGAAGCCGGGCGCGGTCTTCACCGGCGGTTCGGTGCTGATCATCCCCGAGCGGGCCGCCGAGCCGGACGCGGCGTACTCCTTCGTCAAGCTGCTGACCGGCGAGAAGTGGCAGCGCAAGCTGGCCCAGACGATGAGCGTGGTGCCAAACAGCACCGAGCTGGCCGACGCGCTGGAGGACGACCCCGGCGCCGCGGCGATGGCGAAGGGCGCCCGCAACGGGCGTGCCACCCCCAACTCGCCGCGGTGGGGCCGCCTGGAGGCGGACAACCCGATCAAGGCCTACCAGACGCGGGTGCTGCGCGGCGCCGACCCGAAGGAGGCGGCGCGCGAGGCGTCCCGGCGGATCACCGCGATCCTGGACGGGCGCGGCTGACGCACGACCGGCCGGCCGTCGACCGGCCGTACGCCACCGGCCGCCGGCACCCCGGCGCCCCGCTCCGCACCGGAGCCGGGTGCCGGAGTCGGGGCGCCGGGCCCGCCGCCCGGGATCACGGGGCCATGGAGCCGGGCGGCCGGGGGTCAGGCGGACGCCAGGCCGCGCCCGCGCAGCCACAGCAGCTGCTCCTGCTGCTGCGAGGAGCGGCCTCCGGCGTGGTCGCCGAAGTGCCACACCCTGATGTCCTTGTCCTCCCCCGCGTAGCGGTGGTAGGCGGCGAAGACGGTCGACGGCGGGCAGACCGGGTCCATCAGGCCCACGCTGAACAGCGCGGGAGCGGTGGCGCGGCGCGCGAAGTGCAGGCCGTCGAAGTAGTTCAGTGTGGCGAAGACGGCCTCGGGGTCGGTGCGCTGGTGCACCCCGAGGTAGTGGGCGATCTCCGGGTACGGGCCGGCCGCGGCCAGTTCGGCGCCGCGCCGGAAGTGGCACAGGAAGGGCACGTCCACCAGCGCCGCCGCCACCTTCTCCGGTGCCAGACCGGCCACGGCCAGGGCCAGTCCGCCGCCCTGGCTGCCGCCGGCGGCCACCACCCGGTCCGGGTCCACCGCCGGGTGCTCGCGCACGGCGTCCACGGCGCGCACGCAGTCGGCCATCAGCCGCCGGTAGTAGTGGTGGGCGGGGTCGTCCAGGCCGCGGGTCATGAAGCCGCCGACGTACTGCGGGGTGGTGTCCGGGTCCGGGTCGGGGGTGTCGTGGCCCTGCCCCCGGCTGTCGACGACGAGGGTGGCGTAGCCCGCCGCGCTCCACAGCAGGTGCTCGATGTACAGGCCGCGGCCGCCGCTGTAGCCGATGTAGTTGACCACCGCCGGCAGCGGCCCGTCCGCACCGCGCGGCAGGATCAGCCAGGCCGCGACGGGCTGGCCGTCCCAGCCGGGGAAGCGCACGTCGAACACCTCGACGGTGCTCAGCGGCGCGTCCTCGACCCGCCGGTACTCCGCCGGCCCGGTCGCCGCGGCGCGGGCGGCGGTGAGCGTCTTGGACCAGAAGGCGTCGAAGTCCGCGGGCTCGGCCACCTCGGGCCGGTAGGCGCGCAGTTCCTCCAGCGGAAGATCGGTCAGCGGCATGCGGATGTCCGTCCCCTCGTAGCGACAGGCGATAGAAAGCGCTTTCTCCAGGAGAACCTACGTTCCGCCCGGGCCCCGGTCAACGGTATCCGCCCCACCGTGGGCCGGACGGGTCCGGCAGCCCGGTGACCTCCGGCCGCGACACGGTCCCGGACGTCCTGCCCCGGCCTAGCGTGATCCGGATGAGCACCCCTCCCACCCGTCCGGAAAGCGCTCCTCCGCCTGATGCCCCGCTTCCGGCTCCCTACCCGGGCCCGGAACCGGAACCGGAACCGCGCCCGCTTCCGCCCCCCGGAGCACGCGGCCCGCGCCGGGACCTGTACGCGGCCGGCGCGGCCGCGGCCCTGTTCGCCCTGGCCGCGCTCGTCGGCCACCTCCTGTACGACTCCGAGATCCTGCGGCTGCGGTGGCCCCCGCTGTACGCGCGCTGGCTGCCCCACACCGGCCCGGGCACGCCCGCCGCCCTCTGCCTCGCCGTCCTCACCGTCGCCTACGGCCCGCCGCTGGCCCGCCGGCTGCCCTGGCGGCACCTGCTGCCGGCCGCCTGGGGCGGTGCGATGGCCTGGGCGTGGTCGCTGGCGCTGGTGGACGGCTGGGACCGGGGAGCGGCCGGTCGGCTGACGACGAAGTACGAGTACCTCCGGTCCGTCGGCGACGTCCACGACATCGGTGCGACACTGCGCACCTTCACCGACCGCATCCTGATGGACTCCCCCGACAACTGGCCCGCCCATGTCGCCGGCCACCCCCCGGGCGCGCTGCTGACCTTCGTCGGACTGGACCGGATCGGGCTCGGCGGCGGCGCCTGGGCCGCGCTGTGGTGCGTCACGATCGGCACGTCGGCCGCGGTGGCGGTGCTGGTGGCGCTGCGGGCGCTGTGCGGGGAGGGGACGGCCCGGCGTGCGGCGCCCTTCCTGGTGCTCGCCCCGTCCGTCGTGTGGACGGCCGTCTCGGCGGACGGCTACTTCACCGCCGTCGCCGCGTGGGCCGTCGCCCTGCTGGCCCTGTCGGCCACCGGCGCCTCCCGCGCGCCGCGCACCGCCGCGCTGGGCTCGGGCGTGCTGTTCGGCTGGCTGGCCTACCTCTCCTACGGGCTGACGCTGATGGCGGCGGTCGCGCTGGCCGTACTGGTCGCGGCCCGCACCGCCCGGCCCGTGCCGTACGTCCTGCTGGGCATGCTCCCCTGCGCGGTCGTCTTCACCGCCGCCGGCTTCTGGTGGTACGAGGGCTACACCACCCTGGTCGAGCGTTACTACCAGGGCGCGGCGGGAGTGCGGCCATACGCCTACTACGTGTGGGCCAACCTCGCGGCGCAGGTCCCGGTGGTGGGGCTCGCCGTGGTGGCCGGGCTGCGGCGGGCCGCCGAGCTGCGGCGCGGCGCGCTGGTGGTGCTGCTGGCGGGCGCGTTGTGCGCGGTGCTGGCGGCGGACCTGTCGGGGATGAGCAAGGCCGAGACCGAGCGCATCTGGCTGCCGTTCACACTGTGGCTGCTGCCGGCCGCGGCCCTGCTGCCCGCCTCCGCTCGCCGCTGGTGGCTGGCGGCCCAGGCGGCCGTGGCACTGACCGTCAACCACCTGCTGTTCACCGGCTGGTGACGCCGCGGAACCCTCGCCCCGGCCCGGTCCGGCCCGGTCCGGCCCGGTCCGGTCCGGCCCGGTCCGGTCCGGCCCCGTCACGCCGCCGTCGCCGCCCGGTCCGCCCTACGTTCCGCCGCCCGGCCGCGTGCGCTCGCGGCCGGGTGGTGGGGCATCGGCGGCGGGGACCCGGACGGCGGCGCGCAGGCCGAGGAAGACGCGGCCGCCGGCGCTCCACTCCTCCTCCACCGTCCAGCCCTCCTCCTCCGCGCGGGCCCGCAGGGCGCTTCGGCCCAGCCGGGCCCAGGGAAAGGAGGGCGCGGGCCGCCCGGGGTGCGGCCGCCTCCCGTCGTCCAGTCTCGCCTGGAACCTCTCCTCGATGTCCGCCGGCGCCGCCTCGGCCAGCAGCAGCCCGCCGGGGGCCAGCAGTTCGCGAACCCGGGCCAGGAGGGCGGCCGGGTCCCCGCCCACGCCGATGTTGCCGTCGATCAGCAGGGCACTGCCCCAGCACCCCTCGTCCGGCAGCGGGTCGAACACCGAGCGGCACAGCGCGGCCCCGCCCCGCTCGCGGGTGCGGCCGACGGCGGCCGGCGCGGTGTCGACACCCATGGCCGGCCGGCCCAGCCCGGCCAGGGCGGCGACCAGCCTCCCCGGCCCGCAGCCGATGTCGAGCACGGCGCCGGTGCAGCGCCGCAGCACCGTCCAGTCGGCCTCGTCCGCCCGGGCGCACCAGCGCTCGACGTCCAGCGGCAGCCGACGGCTCCCGGGTCCGCGCAGGAAGAGGGGGCCGCGTCCGGTGCGCAGCGCGCGGGTGTACGGGTCGGCGCGCCAGGGGTGCCGGAGCGGCACGGCCCCGGCGGGATCGGCGGACGCGGCGGGCTCGGCCGGTTCCGCGACCCGCCCTGCCTGCCCGACCCGCCCTGCCTGCCCGACCCGCGGACGCGAGACCGGGGAGGCCGGAGGGGTCGGAGAGGCGGTCACCGGGCCACCGCCTGCCGCAGCCGGGCGTGTTCGGCGGCGAAGCGGCCCCGGGTGCGGGCCGCGACCTCGGCGGCGTCCTCGGCGGTGTCCACGTCCCGCAGCACCGGCAGGTCGCGCACGGTCAGCCCTGCCTCCAGCAGCCGCCGCCGCTGAAGCTCACCGGTGCGGTCGGTGGACATCGGCACGCCGCGCACCAGTCCGGGGTCGGGGTCGGCCAGACCCAGCGCCCAGAAGCCGCCGTCGGCGGCCGGGCCGAACCAGGCGGCGCGGCCCTCCCAGGCGTCCGGCGCGAGCGCCGGGGCCAGCAGGCCGGCGGTGAGCTGCGGGGTGTCCATGCCCACCAGCAGGGCGGGGCCGCGGCATGCGCCGAAGGCCGCCGCGATCCGTTCGTCCAGCCCGCCCTCGCCCTGCGGCAGCACCTCGTAGCCGTCCGGCAGCCAGGGGCCGGGGCGGCCGTCCAGGACCAGCACCCGGCGGCGGGCGGGCAGGGCCGCCACCACCGCCAGGGTGTCGGCGAGCGCCGCCTCGGCCAGCCTGGCCGCCTCCACGGGGGTGAAGGGCGGGGTGAGGCGGGTCTTGACCCGGCCCGGCACCGGCTCCTTCGCGATCACCAGCAGCGTCGCCCCCGCCTCCGGGGCGCGGCGGGGAGGGCTCACCGG
>NZ_JAKMAY010000328.1:0-5828 GCF_022015835.1 Streptomyces sp. ICN903
GCCCGGGCTCAGGGCGGGTGCGGTGACGGTGCGCCGGTAGTCCCTGGCCCGGCGGCCCAGCCAGTTCTCCAGTCCGGGCACGGTGCCGAGGCCGGCGTCCAGGAGGGTGGGGGTGGGCTCGAAGACGTCGGAGGGCCTGTTGTGGGGACGCCCCGTCCGCAGCGACAGCAACTCCCTGAGCACTCCCTCAAGTTGGCCGGACATCTCGGCGGCGGAGGAGAAACGGCGCGCGGGGTCCCGGTCGGTGGCGCGCTCCACCAGCCGGTGGAAGGAGACGTGCCCCAGCCCGGCGCCGGGAGCACCGGGGGCACCGTCCGCGGCCGCCCCGGCCAGCTCCTCCAGGGTCCGGCCGACGGTGTGGAGGTCGTGCGCGACGGTGGGCCCGCCGCCGGCCCTCACCTCGGGCGCCGCGTAGTCCGGGGTGATGACGGGGGCGCGGCGGGCGGAGCCGTCCGGCCGTCGCGCGCCGCCCAGGTCGATGAGGACCACGCGGGTGCCCCGGTGGATGACGTTGGCGGGCTTGATGTCGCAGTGCACCAGGCCCTGTTCGTGCAGCGCCGCCAGGGCGTCCAGGATCTGGCACCCGTAGCGGGCGACGTGCTCCAGGGTCAGGGGCTCGTCGGGGCCGAGCGGACGCAGGCCCCGCGCGGTCTCGTCCAGGATCTCCTGGAGGGACTTGCCTCCGACGTACTCCATCACGATGTAGTCGGCGTCGATCCCGCCGTCGCCGGGCCGGTGGTGCACGTAGTCGAGGATGCGGACGATCGACTCGTGGCCGACGGCGATCATCTGGTTGCGCTCCTCCAGCATGCTCTCCCGCGCCTCGTCGTCGTGCGGGTTGAGCACGCCCTTGAGGACGATGGGGCGGTCGCGCAGCCGGGTGTCGGCCGCCAGGTAGACCCAGCCCAGGCCGCCGTGGGCCAGGGGGCCGCGCACCTCGTAGCGCCCGCCGTCGAGCAGCTCCCCCTCCGCGAGCTGGGGGCGCAGCGAGTAGCGGGTGCCGCAGCGGGGGCAGTAGCCCTCGTGGCGGGCGGGCATGCCCCGGTAGGGCCTGCCGACCGGGTTGCCGCACTTGCCGCAGGGGCGGCCGTCCAGCGGTGGTACGGGGTCGGCCAGGACGAGGGAGGCCGGGTCGCCGGGCGGCGGCAGCGGGGGCAGGGCCAGCAGGCGGCGGCGCTCGCCGGCCGGGCCGCCGTGGCCGGTGCCGTGGGCCGCGTGGTGCCCCGGACGGTCCGCCTCGCCGCGTCCGCTCACCGCCGCTCCCCCTCCGCCTCGCGGGCATCCGTCTCGCGGGCGCCCGCCTCCGGACCGTCCGCTTCGGTCCCGCCCGTTCCGGCGCCGCCCGCCTCCGAACCCCCCGCCTCCGGCGGCCAGCCCAGCACACGGCGGACCGCGGCCGTGTAACCGGTCACCGCACGCGCCGCGCTCTCCGCCTCGAACGGGCCCGCGTGCAGCGCGTCGTGGGCCGCCCGGTACTCCCGGTCCAGCGCGACGTCCTCGATCCGGCCGTGCTGGACGGCCAGCCGCCGGTAGGCCCGCAGCTCCCCCCGCAGCTCCGCTCGGCGCCCGTATCCCCGCTCGGCCGCCTCCCACGCGGCCTCCACCGCCCGCTCGGCCCGGTCGGTACGGTGCCGCAGCTCCTCCAGCGCCCCGGGAAGCCGGGACCGGTCCAGGTCGGCGCCGGTGCGGTGGGCGTGCCGCAGCCAGGCCAGGTCCATGTGCAGCCGGGTCACGGCCGGGCCGGGGTAGTCCACCCCCGACAGCCGCACTCTGGCACGGGCCAGGTCCCGCAGGCGCGCGTCGAGCGCC
Organism: Streptomyces sp. ICN903; assembly: GCF_022015835.1. Classification (NCBI taxonomy): domain Bacteria; kingdom Bacillati; phylum Actinomycetota; class Actinomycetes; order Kitasatosporales; family Streptomycetaceae; genus Streptomyces; species Streptomyces sp. ICN903. The sequence goes on from NZ_JAKMAY010000328.1 coordinate 1,810, forward strand.
TCCAGCCGGCCCGCCAGGGCTCCCGTGCGGTGGCGCAGCGCCAGGTCCTCCTCGGCCTGCCGGCCGATCCGGGTGCCGGTCCGGTGGAAGACCAGCAGCAGCCGGCAGCCGCGTTCGGCGAACTCCCCGCACAGCTCCAGCAGCCGGGCCGGGTCGGCGCACTCGTCCACCCCCAGCAGCGCGACGGTCAGCGGCGTGCGTAACCCCCGCAGCCGCTCCAGGGCCCGCGCCGGGCCGCTCTCCCTGAGGTTCATGCGTTCGGCGATCCGGACGGCCGCCTTCTCCGGCGCCGCGCCCCGCACGTCGACGGCCAGGTCGAGGCTGCCGACCGGGGGCACGGTGGACCCGGGATCGGTGGAGCCCGCGGCCGGGGCGTCCGCCGACAGCTCCCGGTCGGCCAGGGTCAGGGCGCGCCGCAGGGTGCGGTCGCGGCCGGAGCCGGGCCGGACCTCGGTGACGTAGACCGGGGGCCGCGCCCGCCCCCGGTCCGACAGCCAGGCGGCGAGCCGCTCCGCGTAGTCCGGCTCGTCCAGCCGCGCGGGCGGGCCGCCCCGGAGCACGGAGGGCTCGACGCCCGGCGGGCCCTGGACGCAGCGGCCCAGCCGGGGCAGGTAGTTGAGGACGGTCTCGACGGGGATCATGTGCGCCATCGTCAGCGGCGCGATCCCCCCGGACTCCGCGGACGCGGTGACCGTGATGCCCAGCACGCCGGGCGGGTCGCCCATGTCCAGCACCGGGCCGCCGCTGAAACCGCGCCGCGGCAGGTGCTCCGGGGCGACGTTGAGCTGTACGCGCTCGCCGAACGGCAGGCTCACCGTGGCCGCGAGGGCCGCGCCCCGGGCGTGCCGTACGGAGTCGGCGTAGCCGCACATCTCCACCCGCATGTCCCGCATCGCCGCCCGCAGCAGCGGCGCGGAGTGGCCGCCGGGCGGCGGGCGGTGCACCCTCAGCAGGGCCAGGTCCGCGCGGTCCTCGCCGCGCCGGGGGAACCAGCCGCCGTCGGCGACGGTGGCGGTGGAACCGGCGGCCCCCTCGATCTCGGGGAACTCCACGAGGACCGGGGAGGTCCGGTCGGGCAGCACGTGGGCGCAGGTCAGCACCGTGTCCCCGCCGAGCAGCACACCCGAGCCGACGACCGCGCGCGTGTCCTGCGACCGGATGCGCACCAGCCACGGCATCCCGCGCGCGCCCTGTGCGACACCGTCCCCCGTGCGGTCTCCCATGGGGCCGCAGCATACGCCCGGGCCGCATCTCTCTGTAGTCTCCCGGTGTCAACCGGTGAAACGGGCAAGGGGGTTGGGACATGACGGGCTCGGACGACCGCGGCAGCGGCGGCAACGACAGCGACATCGGTCTGGCCGATGTGATCCGCCAGGTCCGCGCGGACCTGGCGGCGGCGCAGCGCGAGGGTGATGCCGCCGGCGACGGACCGCGCTTCACCGTGGACAGGGTGTGCCTGGAGATGGCCGTCCAGGTCCGCCGCGAGGGCAGCGGCCGCACCGGCCTGCGCATCGGCGTCGTCACGGCCGACCTGGGCGGCGGACTCAGCCGGGACACCACGCACCGGGTCCAGGTGGAGCTGACCCCCCACCGCCCGGGCGGCACCTATCTGGTGGGCGGAGAGCCCGGCGACTGATCCGGCCTGCCGCATGCCGCTCACCGGTACCGGGACACCGACCCCGGCCACGTCCGGACGGGCGGGAGGTGCTCCGGGTGCCGTCCGGCCTCCTGAACGGCCGGGCGAGGTCGGCACCGGGCAGGCTCGGAGGCGAATCGCACACCAGTGTTAGACGGCGGGTCAACAGCGATTAGCATCCCCGTATGCCCCAGACCGCCGCCCAGCGCCTCCTGCGGAAAGACCCGCGCACCGCGAAGGCGGCGGCCCACGAGTCCGTAGCGCTCCCGGCCAACGGGGCGGAGGCCCTGCTCCGCGTCCTCCGGCCCGGGGAGGCGGTACTGGCCCTTTACCACCAGGGGATGACGGGGCATGCCGCGCTCACCACGGACGCCCTGATCCTCCTGGGCGGGACTTCAGCACAGCGGGTGACGCGGGTACCGAGGCCCCTGGCCGTCCTGCGTCCCACACACGGTGTCCGGGACAGTGTGGACGTGTCGGTGGAGGGGCGACGCGTCGGCCTGTGGGGCTCGGAGCTCGACAAGAAGGGCGACCTCCTTCTGCGGGCCGGGAAACCGGTGCCCGACCCCCTGGCCGAGGACCCGCGCACCGCCTCGGCCGCGGCCGCGGAGAGCGTCTCCTTCTCCGACGGTCAGAGGAAAGCGCTGCTGGAAGCGCTCGGACCCGACGAGGCCGTCCGGTCCTTCTACCGTGAAGGCTGGAACCGCGCCGCGCTCACCGAGAACGGTCTGGTCCTCATCCGGGGACTCACGACTCCCACGGCGGTCCGCGTACCCGGGCCCCTGCGGATCCTCCGCCGCGCGTACGGCGCGTCCGGATCCGTCGAGCTCCTCATTCACGGGAGGCCTCACAAGCTGAACGGCTCGGAGCTCGACCCGAAGGGGGAGCTCCTCGAAGCCATGGGGGATCTCCTGCCCCCGGACTCGTCCCTGCGCCCCGGTCGCGGAACCCGGTTCTCCGCCTGGGTGGGCCGGCACCCCGTCCTCGTGTGCGCGGTTGTGATCGCGGTGTTCTTCACCGGTCTGGGAGCGGCCGTCGGCATGGGTTCGGGCTCCGAGCAGGAGGAGCGGGCGGAGGCCGTGGCGGTGGGTCGGCCGGAGGCCACCCGCACCCTGGCCGTCCCCTCCTACCACGGGGCCCACCTCACCACGGCCGCCGCAAGGGCTCGCAGCCATCCGTGGCGGACGGTGTCGGCGGCTGACGCCTCCTCCGCCCGCCGGCCGGTGAAGACCACCGATACCGGCTGGCGGGTCTGCTTCCAGCGCCCCTCTCACGGCGAAACGGTTCACCCGTCCGGCACAGCGCTGACGCTGTACGCGGTTCCGGAGCAGGAGGAGTGTCCGAGGTGGCTGGGCGGTCCCGGCCGGGCCGTGATGCCGGACCTCGTCGGTGAGCAGTTCGATGACGCCTCGCGTGCCCTCGGCGACCTCGGCCTCGACAACCTGACGCCTTTCCACGCACACACCGGCAAGCGCCTGGACGGCGGGTCGCGGGACCTGGCCGAATGGCAGGTGTGCCGGCAGCGCCCGGAACCGGACACCGGGGTATCGACCACGATGTGGGTCGAGTTGTGGCTGATCGACCCCGGTGGCCCCTGCACCGAACCCAGCCCGGCCCCCACTCCGGAGCCGAGGCCCAAACCGAAGCCGGAACCGCGTCCCCGGCCTTCGTACGGCACCACCACAGAGGACAGCACCGGCGGGAGCGGTACCGGCGGGGGCGGTACCGGTGGGGGTGCTGCCGGCGGTGGTCCCTCCAGCAGCCCGGGAGGGGGCACCGGCAGCCGGGCCGGCGCCCGGTTCGGTCAGTACTGCTCTCCTGTGGGCGCCACCGCGACGACCGCAGACGGGCGGCCCGCGAAGTGCTTCATGGGCAAGGACGGCCGAGCCCGGTGGGGGTACGACTCCGGGTGACGAAACCCGCCGAGGTGCGCGCCCCCGCGGGCACGCCCATCACCGGCTCCTTGGCCGGTCAGAAGATCGACGAACGCGATGCACCGGCCGCGATGTTCGACCGCTGGCCGCACCCGGCCCACGGCCGGACCGGTCCGCAGCCTGGACGAACCGGTCCGGTTCGGCGAGCGCGCCTTCACCGAGGGACGCGACCCGCGCGTCGGCGGCCTCGCCCCGTACCGCGAGGGCCTGGTGCTGCGCGATTTGGTGCCGCGTCCGGCCGTCTTCCCCGATCCGGCCTCCCGGGGCGTCCGCCTGCGCCGCACCGTCCTGGCCCTCCCCGCGCCGGACGCGGAGCTGGTCGGCCGCGAACTCGCCGCCCATCTGCGGCCCTACGCGGACGCCGTGGACGGCCACCGCGCGGCGCGGCGCGGTGCCTGACACGCCCCCACAACGCGTCGGACACCGCACCGAGCCTCCCCCCGTTCCCC
>NZ_JAKMAY010000329.1:0-5813 GCF_022015835.1 Streptomyces sp. ICN903
CCGCCGCACCTCCGAGGTCCGCCACACCGCCGCCCAACCCCGCCTCCCAGCAGTCGCGGCCCCCCGTACCCGGCATGCTGCGGGAGGGGGACGGCGGCCCGGAGGTGGTGGAGCTCCAGCGGCGGCTGCGGCAGGTCCCGGGCATCTACCCCGGCGGCGAGGTCGACGGCCGCTACGACGCCGAGGTCACCGAGGCCGTCGCCCGCTACCAGCAGTGGTACGGCATCCGGGGCGACGAGAGGGGCGTGTACGGCGACGACACCCGGCGCGACCTGGAGGCGCGCACCTGACGGGCGGGCCGCGCGCTCACCGCCCCTCTGCCCACCCCCGTGTGTCCGCCGCCCGTGCGTTCACCACCCGTGTGCCCCGAGCCAGGACTCCACCCGGCCTTCGTCCCAGGCGCCGTCCGCGACGACCACGCGGTAGCGGTAGGCGAAGCTCTCCCCCGGCGGCAGCTCGAACTCCTCGAAGAAGGCCCAGGAGAAGGCCACGACCGGGGTCGGCTCGGAGCGCACGAACCAGTGGGAGGCGTGGATCGCGCCGTCGTTCCCGGGCGCGTGGGCGAAGACCACGGTGGTGTGCGCGTCCGCCCCGTCGCGTTCGGCGGTGAAGGCCAGCCAGGGTGCCCGGGCGCCCATCATGGCCGCGGCGCCGGTCTCCCCCTTCCCGCCCCGGCCGCCGGGGCCGAGGACGTCGCCGCCGGTGAAGTCGCGCGGACCGCGCCAGTGGAGGCCGGTGTAGCCGGCCATCTCGCGTCCGGCGGTGGTCGGGGAGCCGAACACCAGCGGCTCGGTACGGATGTTGGTGAGGTGGATCGACCAGTCCAGCGCCCAGGCGCCCTCCTCGGGCTCGGCCGAGTGCACCTCGACGGTGCGCTTCTCCCGGGCCCACTCCTCTCCGCCGTTCTCGATCCACGTCAGCCGTTCGGCCACGCGTACCCGGTCCCCGCCCGGGCCGAGGACGTCCACCACGTCGAAGCCGTCGTGCCGCATCCACCCCACCCGGTCCCGCAGCGGCAGGTAACCGCGGCCGTGGACGTAGGAGTTGCCGCCCCAGAAGTTCTGCCCGGACAGGTGGCTGGCGGTCATCTGCAGCCCCTTGTGCCAGCGGTGGTCGCTGGGCCGGTAGCCGGTGACGGTGCGGCCGGCCAGGGTCCGCAGCGGATGGGCGTAGGGCTTGCGGGACTCGAAGGCGTCCGGATCGGGCCGGTACACATAGGCCATCAGCTCCACCGCGCCGCAGGCGACGGAGATCCGTTCGCCGCGGGTGTGGGTGACGGTCAGCGGCGCGCTCACCGGGTCGCCTCCTTCGCGGGGGCGCCCGGCGCCCAGTCGGGGTGGTCTCCGTGCATGGCGGTGTGGTACGGGTCGCCGGGGACGATCTCGCCGGCGCGCACCGGCAGCCCGGTGAAGGCGGACTTGTACAGGGCGGCGGTGAACTCCAGGGTGCGGCGGGCCTCGTGGCCGCTGCCGGGCGGCCGGACGCCCGCGCGCCGGGCGGCCAGTACGGCCGCGAGCTGGGCGGTGTGGGAGCTGGGCAGGTCGGCCGCCGGGGTGCGCCAGGCGCGGACGCGGTCGGCTCCGTCGGGGGCGTCGGCCACGTGGGGGGCGGGGGTGTAGGCCCAGTCGTCGTTGGAGTGGCCGTACAGGTGGGTGAGTTCGACGGTGGCGTCGGCGCAGTCGATCCGTATGCGGCTGGCCTCCTGAGGGGACAGGACGCTGTTGACGACGGTGGCCATGGCGCCGCTCTCGAAGCGGACCAGGGCGGTGGAGACGTCCTCGCTCTCCACGTCGTGCACCAGGCGTCCGGCCATGGCCCGCACCTCGGTCCAGTCGCCGAGCAGGTGCAGCAGCAGGTCCGTCTGGTGGATGCCGTGGCCCATGGCGGGGCCGCCGCCCTCGGTGGCCCACCGGCCTCTCCAGGGGACGGAGTAGTAGGTGGCGTCGCGGTACCAGGTGGTCTGGCAGTGGGCGACGAGCGGGGCGCCCAGCGCGCCGGAGGCGAGCAGCTCACGGGCGTGGACGGCGCCGGAGCCGTAGCGGTGCTGGAAGAGGACGGTGGAGTACGGGCCCCCGTCCTCCTCCGTCCCCTCGGCGGCGGCGATCTCGTCGTACTCGGCGAGGGAGAGGCACAGCGGCTTCTCGCACAGCACCCACGCTCCGGCGCGCAGCGCGGCCACGGCCTGTTCGCGGTGGAGGGAGGGCGGGGTGCCGATCAGCACCAGGTCGGGCTTCTCCCGCTCCAGCATCAGGGCCAGGTCGGTGTAGCCCGCCACCCCTTCGCCCGCCCGCGCGCGGAAGGCGTCGAGCCGGCCGGTGTCCACGTCGACGACGGCGACCGGCTCGACCTCGTCCGCGTGGGCTTCGAGAGCCGGCAGGTGGCCGACGGTGGCGATGGCTCCGGCGCCGACGACGGCGGCGCGGAGGCGTTGGGTGACCGGGGGCATCGGGTTCGGGCTCCTTCGGTGGCCGACTGTTGCAGAAAGCGCTTACCGAACCAGACCCTAGAGGCGTCGCGGGCGTCTGGAAAGAGCCGAGCGCCGCGCTCGCGGCTTCGCGGGTCAGCCCTGCGGGACGTCCTTGACGAAGACGACGCCGTCGCCGTCCGCCAGTCGGGCCGGATCGAGCGGGGCGTAGCCGAACCAGGGGGAGACGCGGGGCGCGGGAGGGAGGTCGCCGAGGGCGGCGGCCAACTCCCGGGCACCGGCGAGGCAGCGGTCCCGGGGCAGCGCGTACAGGAGTCCTTCGAGGCTGTCCGGCGGCGGGGCGTCCACTCCCCGGTGCCGGATCGTGCCCAGAGCCGTGGCCACGAAGGCGTACTCCTCGCCGAGCCGGGAGCTCACCAGCGCGCCGGCGCCCCACCACTCCACCGGCCCCTGCCACATCCGCATCGTGCTCCTCCCCCGCTGGAGGTGGGAGTTGTGGGCGTGGACGAGCACCGGGCCCCGGTCTGCGAGAGCGAGGAGGTTTCCGGCCATCGTCGAGTCCCGCAGCGCGCACAGCCGGGCCATACGCGCCGGTGACGCGTCGGCCATCCGGTGGTGGTAGCGCAGCAGGCCGGTCGCGGTGCGCCCGTACAGGCGCGCCCGGTCCCACTCCTCCCGTGAGGCCGCCGCGATCAGGTGGGGTGTCTGCTCCTCCAGCAGCGCCACCAGGTCGTCGGCGAGCAGCCGCAGCCTGTCCGCCTCGGCGGTCCGCCCCACCGACCGGGACGGGTCCGTCATCGCGGCGGGTTCGGTCCACCGGGCGTCGTCGCCGAGCAGGCGGTCGAGCGTCTGTGCGTCACAGGGGAGCAGGTCCGCCTCCACATGGGCCGTGAGGTGGCGGTGGAGCGCGACAAGGGCCTGCCGGGGGCTCGCGGCATGGGTGATCTCCAGCGGGCCGTCGAAACCGGCGAAGCGGAGCCGGTCGGAGGCGGGCCTGCCCTCGGCGTCGGCGCGGGCGTTGTGGGCGCGCATCCAGCGCACGAGTTCGCGGTTGGCCGCGAAGGCGCCCCAGCCGTGGCTGAATCCGCTCTCCATGACCTGGTCGAGGGTGCCGGTGCCGGAGGTGACGTAGTCGTCCACGATCAGACCCGCCACGCAGTCGCTCTCGATCGCGATCGTCCGGTAGCCCTCCTCCTCGACGAGTTGCCGGAACAGCTCGTTGCGCAGGCCGAGCAGCGCACCCTCCCCGTGGGTGGGCTCGCCCAGGGCGAGCATCCGGGGCCGGGCCGGGAGCACTCCCATGACGGCCGCCGCGTCGACGGCGCGGGCGATGTCCTTGGTGTCGGTAGCCATGCCTTCAACGCTATCGTTGAACCTTCGATGGAAACTTTTCCGCGATATCTTCGCCTCCATGGGGAGAAACCTTCAAAGCGGTGAGTGGCTCAGGCCGGTCGATCTGGCGCGCGGGCACGGCCTGTCCGCACAGGCGGTCAGGAACTACGAGGGGGCCGGCATCCTTCCGGCCGCCGATCGCACACCCCACGGCTACCGCGTCTACACCCCGCTGCACGCGCGGGCCCTGCGCACCTTCCTCGCCCTGGTGCCCGGCCACGGCCACCAGGCGGCGACGGCGATCATGCGGGCGGTGAACGAGGGCGCACAGGAGGAGGCGTTCCGCCTCGTCGACGAGAGCCACGCCCAGCTCCTGGAGGACCGCCGGACCCTCCGGGCCGTGGAGAGCGCCCTGCGCGACCTGGATCCCGGTGCGGCCCATGGCCCGGGCCCGGTGCCCGGGGCCGGGTCCGAGCCCGAGTCCGGCGGCGTGTTCATCGGGCCACTGGCCGGGAAGCTCGGCATCCGGCCCGCGACGCTGCGCAAGTGGGAGCGTGCCGGGCTGGTCCGCCCGCACCGCGACCCGCGCACCGGGTACCGGGTCTACGGCGAGGCAGACGTACGGGACGCCCGGCTGGTCCACCAGCTCAGGCGGGGCGGCTATCTGCTGGAGCAGATAGCCCCGCTGGTCGACCGGGTGCGGACGGCCGGCGGGCTGGAGCCACTGGAGGCCGCTCTGCGCGACTGGCACGGCCGGCTGGCCGCCCGCGGGCGGGCGATGCTGGCCGGGGCCGCCGAGTTGGATGCGTACCTGCGCGAACGCGGGTGAAGCGCCCCCTCCCCGAGATCCGCGGATGAACGGCCGCCGCTCGGCGCGGAGTCCGACGGCCGAAGCAGGACGGGGAAAAGCCCCGGATCCGCCGCAACGCCTCCTGCGCCGACCCGTCCGGCGGCTATGGTGCGGTCACCGGTCGGGCGAGGGGCGTGAGGGGCGGTATGGCGGACGAGGCGGTCGCGGGCGGCGGTGCGCGTACGGGATCCGGCAAGGAGCCGGTACCGGAAGCCGTACCGGAGTCGGCTCTGGAGTCCGTGGTGGTGCATGCCGTCGGGGCCGTGTGCGTCCGGCGCGCCCGCTGTGCCCTGCCGCGGGACCCGAAAGGTCCGGACGCGGTCGTGCGCGTCCGGGTGGAGGGGTTGCCGATCTCCCTGTACGACCACTCGCTGCGCGGCCGGGTCGTCTCCGGCCCGCCCGGGCTGCGGGTGACCGACGTACGGCCGGTGCGGTCCGCCGCTCCTCGGCAGGACCGCGAACTGCCCTCCCTGCGATTGGAGTTGGAGGAGGCCGAGAAACGGCTGGACCGGCTGCGCGAGCGGCACGGCCGGCTCACCGCGGAGATCGGGAAGGTGGCCGAGCTGCGGGCCGTGCCGCCGCAGCCCCGCCGCGGGGATCCGCCCCGCTGGGCTCCGGTGGAGTCCCTGCTGGCGCTGGCGAACTTCGTGGACGGCCGGCTGGCGCTGCTCCACGGACGGTTGCGGGCGGTGGAGGCCGAACTGAGCGGCGCGGAACACGATGTCGACGTACTCGTCCAGCGTCTGGAAGCGGCCTCCAGCGCGCTGCCCGCCACGCGGGCGGGCGAGTCGGCCGCCGCCCTCCTGACCCTGGAACGGTCCGGGGACGGCGCGCCGCACAGCGGTGGGGACGAACAGGACCGTCCCGAGGTGGAGTTGGAGATCGAGTACCACGTGCCCGGGGCCACCTGGTCGCCGGTGTACCAGTTGCGGCTGGACGGCACGGCCTCCGCATCCGGCGGGACGCTCGTCCTGCGGGCCTGCGTGGCCCAGCGCACCGGCGAGGACTGGACGGGCGTACGGCTGGGCCTGTCCACCGCCGACCTGCTGCGACGTACGGACGTTCCCCGGCTGCGGTCGCTGCGGATCGGGCGGCGCCAGGAGGAGCCCGCCGTGCGGGGGTGGCGCGAACCCCCGCCGGGGCTGGAGGAGTTGTTCGCCGGATACGACGCGGCTCTCCCGCCGGGGCCCCCGCCCGGTCCCGGCC
>NZ_JAKMAY010000033.1:0-29473 GCF_022015835.1 Streptomyces sp. ICN903
GTACGACGGCCGGGCCGCCGCCCTCCGCGGAGTCCCCCGCACCGGCGCCGCCCTCCGTGCCCTCCGCCCGGCCCGGAACGCCCGACCGGCCCGTGGCGGGCGACGGACCGGGCCGGGGCATGGAGGAGCGGCTCTACAACCAGGTCTGGGGCATGTTCGAGGACCTGGCCCGCACCACCGCCGCCTACCGCGGTGCGGTCGACTTCGCCGACTCGCGCATGGAGCGGGAACTGGACGAGGCGCTGGCCGACCCGCGCTCCAGACTCGGCCCGGGCGCGGACGCCGCCCGCGCCCGGGCCGGGGAGCGCCGCGCCGAGCTCGTAGACCGGGCCCGTGCCGCCCTCGAGCGCGATCTCGCCCAGCTCACCGCCGAGTCCGAGGTCGTCGAACCGGCCCTGCCGCCCGCCTTCGCCCGCTGGGACAGCCCCGTCTGGGACGCCCACCGGGTGCCCGCCCAGGCGCCGATGGCAGTGCGCCTGGGCGACCTCGGCCTTCCCGAGCACAGCGGCCTGCGCATCCCCATGCTGGTGCGGCTGCCCCTGGAGCGGGGGCTGTGGATCGATGCCGGGCGCACCTCTTCGGCCGCCTCCCTCACGGCCGACCCGCACCGAAGGCACCGCCTGGCCGGTGAGCTTGCCACCGCCGTCGCCGGCCGGCTGCTCGCCGTCCACCCGGCCGGCGATCTCACCGTGCACGTGCTCGACCCCACCGGCGCGGCGGCGTCCGCCCTGGCCCCGCTGACGGAGTCCGGCGCGCTGCGCGAGCCGCCCGCCACGGGCCCGCAGGGCGTCGCCTTGGTGCTCGCCGGGCTGACCCGCCGCGTCGATCTGGTGCAGATGGCGGTGCGCACCCGCGCCACCGACGCGCTCCCGCCGGACGTGGACCTGGCCGGGCAGCTGCTGATCGTCCACGACTTCCCGCACGGTTTCGACGACCGTGCCGTCAACCGGCTGCGCTACCTCGCGGACGAGGGGCCGTCCGCCGGGGTCCATCTGATGATGGTCGCCGACCGGGAGGAGGCGCGGGAGTACGGGCCCGTGCTCGACCCGCTGTGGCGGTCGCTGCTGCGGATCACCCCCGTGCCCGACGACCACCTCGCCGACCCCTGGGTCGGCCACGCGTGGACGTACGAGCCGCCGCTGGTGCCGGCCGGCAGCCCGGTCCTGTCCAGGGCGCTGGGGCGGGTGGCCGAGGCCCGCCGGCGGCACGGGCGCTGACGGGTCCCGCCCGCGGCCGCCCCCTTCGGCTTTGCCTTTCCTTGGCTCTGCTTTACTCTGCCTTGAGCGGAGGGGAGTACTCCCGTATGCGGTGTTCCCGTCAGTACGGGCCGGGTGTGACCGGCCCCGGGACGCCGGCCCGCGGCCCGGCCGGGCCCAGGGCGGAGGAGACCTCCGGCAACCGGAGCCGGAGGATTCCTGCATGGACGTTTCCACGACCACCTGGGCGCTGACGATCGTCGGCCTGTGTGCCCTCATCGCCGTCGACTTCTTCATCGGCGGACGCAAACCGCACGAGGTCTCCATGAAGGAGGCCGGCACCTGGACGATCGTCTGGGTCGTCCTGGCGATCCTCTTCGGCGTCGGCCTGTACGCCGCCGGGGAGAGCCAGGCGGCGGGCGAGTTCGCCGCGGGCTACATCACCGAGAAGTCGCTCAGCGTCGACAACCTCTTCGTCTTCGTCCTGATCATGGCGAAGTTCGCGGTGCCCACCATCTACCAGCAGCGCGTGCTGATGGTCGGCGTGCTCATGGCCCTGGTGATGCGCGCGATCTTCATCGCGGCCGGCGCCGCGCTGATCTCCACCTTCTCCTGGGTCTTCTTCATCTTCGGCGGCTTCCTCATCTGGACGGCCTGGAAGCTGGTGCGCGAGGCCCGTGCCGAGGCCGAGGGCCACGAGGAGGAGGCGTACGAGGAGAACCGCCTGCTGAAGATGGTCGAGCGGCGCTTCCCCTCGACCTCCCAGTACCACGGCACCAAGCTGTTCGTCGTCGAGAACGGCAGGCGGCTGATGACGCCGATGCTGATCGTCATGCTGGCCATCGGCAGCACGGACCTGCTGTTCGCCCTGGACTCCATCCCGGCGATCTTCGGCCTGACCCAGGACCCGTACATCGTCTTCACCGCCAACGCCTTCGCCCTGATGGGCCTGCGCCAGCTCTACTTCCTCATCGGCGGACTGCTCAAGAAGCTGGTGCACCTGTCCTACGGGCTGTCGATCATCCTCGGCTTCATCGGCGTCAAGCTGGTGCTGCACGCCCTCCACGAGCAGGGCGTGCACGTCCCGGAGATCTCCACGCCGGTGTCGCTGGGCGTCATCTGCGGCGTTCTGGTCGTCACCACGATCACCAGCCTGCGCGCCTCCCGGAAGCTGGGACGCGAGGAGGAGCAGGCCGCGCCGCGCGACTGAGCCGGCCCGTTCCGAAGCGGCGGTACGGCCGGGCCCGCGCCCCGGCCGTACCGCCGCCGTGCGTCACCGCACCACCGTGACCCGCCGCTCCTGCCGCTCGCCGCTCACGGCCACCGCCACGGTCACCGTCCCCGGCCGCAGCCCCCTCAGGGTGCCCGCCACCGGATCGAGGAGGGCGACGCAGCCCGCCCGTGCCCGCGCCCGCTCCGCGTCCCCGGTGCACAGGCCCCGCGAGCCGGTCCAGTCCGCGCTCAGCGGCCAGCCCACCGGCACCGTGCGCGCGTCGCTCCCCTCGCCCTGGACGACCGTCGCGCTGACCCTCCCGGGCGCGCCGCCCGCCGCCACGGAACCGGGCGCGGTCAGGGACAGCCTGTCCACATGGGCACGGGTCTGGACCGAGATCCAGTCCCGGCCGGAGCCCTTGTCGACCCCGACCAGCGACCAGCCGCTGAAGCCGCCCTCGCCGGCGGGCGCGGCCGGCGCCTTGCCCGCGTTGCCGTTGACCAGATACGGCACGCCGTCCACCCGGGAGGCGTGGAAGACACCGACGTGCGCCCCGACGAACGCCGCTCCCTTGCCGGTGCGGCGGCGGAAGTCGCCGAGCCAGTCCTCCAGGAGGTCCGCCTCCAGCCGGTCGGTCAGCCGGCTGCCGCGCTGCGGGGTCGGATCACGCGGCGGTACGTGCGCCAGCACCACGACCGAGCCGATCCCCTCGTCGCGGGCGGCGGCGTCCAGCCGCTCCCGCAGCATCCGGATCTGCTCCCAGCCGCCGCCGCGCAGGGTCAGCGAGGAGGTGTCGAGGGTGATGAAACGCGTGCCCTCGTGGTCGAAGGAGCGGTGGGCGTCGCCGAACTCCGCACGGAAGCCGTCGATGGAACCGCCCATCACCTCGTGGTTGCCCGGCACGTAGTACCAGGGCACCTCCCCGCCCAGTTCCTCGTCGAGCACCCGGCGGGCGAAGGCGAGGTCCTCGGGCGAGCCCTCGTCCACCCAGTCCCCGTTCACCACGGCGAAGTCGGGCCGGGCCGCCCTCACCTCCCGCAGGGTGCGCCGGGCCTTGCGCACCGCTTCGCCGTCCGGGTCGCGGGCGACGAACTGGGCGTCGGAGACCACCGCGAACCGCCAGTCGCGCCCGGCCGTGTCGGCGGCCGTCGAGACCAGCGGATCCCGGTGGGGGCCGGCGGCGGGCAGGTCCGCGTCCGGCGGGGTCCGGGCGGTCAGTTCGTCCAGGACGACCTCGCCGCGGTACAGCTCGCCGGGCCGGGTCTCGGCCAGGTAGAACCGCCGCACCTTCAGCGGATGGGCGACGCCCTCGGGCACCTCGAAGGCGATTTGCCGCCAGCCGGTCCAGGTGACATGCGGGCCGCGCAGTATCTGCGAGGTGCCGGCGGCGTCGGTGAGGTGGAGCGAGGGCCAGGCGCCGTTGCCGTCGCCCTTCAGCCACAGGGTGAAGCTCTGCGGCTGGCCGGGGACGGGAATCTGCTCCGGGGGGCTTGCGTAGGCGGCGCGGGTGGCGGTGGACCGGGTGAAGTCGTACTCCATCCGCAGCCCGGTGCCCTCGTGTCCGGCGGGGTCGGCGGCCAGTGAGCCGGAGGCGCGTGCGGCGCTGAAGGTCCACCGTCCGGCGTCGTCGAAGCGCGCCACGTCGCGGTCCGTCAGGCCGACGGTGACGGCCAGGACCGTCTTCTTCCCCGCGACGGTCGCCCGGACCAGCCCGGAGGCGGACTCGGTGCCGTCGGTGGCGGCGACGGTGAAGCCGCCGCGCGCCGGGTCGGGGTCGATGCGGAACAGCGAGCGGTCGTAGTCGAGCGCCACGTCCGAGGGATCGACGGGGGCGCTGTGCCCCTCGGCGTCGAAGCCGGTGAAGCCGAAGGGGGCCTCCACGCCGGGCTCGGGGAGCCCGACCCGCTCCCGGGTGGGGGCGATCCGCTCCAGCGGGCCCAGCACCGTCAGAGTGGTGGAGCCGCGGGCGTCGCCGCGGCGCGCGACGACCTCGGCCGTCCCCGCCGCGCGGGCGTGGAAGACGCCGTCGCCGTCCACCCGGCCGACCTCGGGGCGGGAACTGCGCCAGCGGGGGGCCGTTCTTTCCGGACGCTCCGCCGGGCCGTTCGCCGGTCCGTACGTCTCGTCGTGGCCCGCGGCGGTGAGCGCGCGGGTCAGACCGGGGAAGACCCGCTCCGGATGGCCGCCGGGCACGTTGTCCGCCGAGGGGGCCTCGGCCGGCTCCGCGGCCGTCTCCACCCAGAAGCCCTCCAGGCTTCCGCTGCCGTCGGGGGCGGTGACGGCCAGCCCGTTGGGGACCTCCCGCTCGGAGCCGTCGGAGGGGCTGTTCTCCACCCGCGGGGTGTCCGAGCCGGGCTCGCGGGCGACCAGCGTCGAGGAGCCGCCGCCGTCGAGGTTGAGCGCGTTGTGGGCGCCCAGCTCGTCCATCATCACGGCGAGTTCGGTGAGGGTGACGCCGCCGGACGCGGCCTGGCGGCCGTCCACGGTCAGCACGTGCATCGTGGAGCCGTCCCGGGAGAAGCCCACGGCGGTACGGGGGGCGGCGGTGTTGTTGGGCCGCCCGTCCCAGTTCCGCGGTTCGCCGTCCTCGACCAGCACGCCGCGGCCGCCGACCGCGGTACGGGGCATCTCGCCGCCGTCGGTGCGCAGCTCGTACTCCCAGCTCACCCGGTCCCCCGGGGCCAGCGAGGCCAGGGCCTTCGCGCCCGCGTCCCGGCCGAGCAGCACGGTGGAGCCCTCGGGCACCGGGCGGCTTCCGGGGGATTCCTCCACACCGGTGACCAGGCCTTCGGTGACGGTGACCTCGGTGACCTGCGACGCGCCGTCCACGGCCAGGGCGCGGTCGGCGGCTCCCCACCGTGCGTTGTAGGCGCCGATGCCGTCGGCGGGGACGTTCGCGGCGTTGTAGGCGGCCAGCGGCTCGGTCCCGCCGGGCAGGGTGAGGGTTCCCTCGAAGTACAGGTCCAGCACGCGGCCCGCGCCGTCCGCGCCGAAACCGGCCGCCTCGTGGACGCCGGGGGCGGGGGAGTGGGTGATCTCGCCGTCGTCCAGGCCCGGACCGAGCGGGGCGCCGGTCTGGTTGATGTCGAAGAAGTCGGCGTTGAAGGCGGCCACGGTGCGGCGCCCGGGGCCGGGGTCGTGCGCGGCGGCCAGCTCGGAGACGGTGGCGCGGCCGGAGACCGAGCCCGGCGACAGGTAGTCGACCTCCGCGCCGCCGTCGAGATCGACGCTGAGGGCGTCGGCGCGCAGCCACTTGTCCGGCTCCAGCCGGTCGAACGAGGTCAGTGTGGTGCCGGGGGCCACGGGCCGTACGGTGCGGGACAGCTCCATGCCGTCGTCGTCGGCTGTGGCTGCGGGGGCAGTGGGGGAAAGCGGAGCGGTGAGCGGGGAGGCGGTGACGGGACCGGTGGCGACCGGTGGCGCCAGTCCCAGCCCGAACGCCAGGACGGCGGCGAGGCGCACCGCGGTCCGCCCGGAGGATCTTCTGCCCTGTGACCTTCGTGACACGACATCACCCACAGACGCTGCGAGGAGACGCGCTCTCTGCGCGCCCAGCGCCACAGGGTGGCAAGGCCGACCGGTCTACACCAGAGGGCGTGCGCGAACATCGCCGGAACAACACGCATCCCCCGTGCGTCCGTTGGACCGAACGGACGCACGGGGGACGCGGGAGCGGATCGGGCCGGGCCGCCGGTCCCCGGGTCCGGCTGCGCTCAGTCGCCGGGTCCGGCTGCGCTCAGTCGCCGGGTCCGGCGACGAGGCGGCCGTTCTCAACCCTGACCGGGACCGAGGGCAGGGGCGCGCCCGCCGGGCCCGCCAGCACCTCGCCGCTGGTGGTGTCGAAGAGGCTGCCGTGGCAGGTGCAGTCGGCCTCCAGCTCCTTCACCGAGGTCAGCACACAGCCCGCATGGGTGCACACCGCGCTGAACGCCCTGTACTCGCCCTCGGTGGGCTGGGAGACGACCAGTTTCTTCTCGCGGTACAGCCGGGCGCCACCCACGGGTACGGCGTCGGCCGCGCCCAGTTCCACGGGCGCGGTCGGGACCGCCGGGGCCCGCTCGCCGCCCCCGCCGGAGCAGGCGGTCAGGCCGAGACCCGCAGCTCCGGTGAGGGCCACGCCGCACAGCACTGTGCGGCGGCCCGGGGAGGCGGGGGCAGCGTCGCTCATGCTCGTGTTCTCCTCTCGGCCGCTCACGGCTTCAGCGGCAGGACGTCCTGGAGGAACTTGCCGGTGTGGCTCCCGGGAACCACCGCGACCTGCTCCGGGG
Organism: Streptomyces sp. ICN903; assembly: GCF_022015835.1. NCBI lineage: Bacteria > Bacillati > Actinomycetota > Actinomycetes > Kitasatosporales > Streptomycetaceae > Streptomyces > Streptomyces sp. ICN903. The sequence continues at coordinate 6,678 of NZ_JAKMAY010000033.1, forward strand.
TGCCCTGGGCGACGACCGCGCCACCGCCGCTGCCGCCCTCCGGGCCCATGTCCACGACCCAGTCCGCCGTCTTGACCACATCGAGGTTGTGCTCGATGACGATCACCGTGTTGCCCTTGTCCACCAGTCCGGACAGCACCTCGATCAGCTTGCTGATGTCCTCGAAGTGCAGGCCCGTGGTCGGCTCGTCCAGGACGTAGACCGTACGGCCGGTGGAGCGCTTCTGGAGCTCCGAGGCGAGCTTCACGCGCTGCGCCTCGCCGCCGGAGAGCGTGGTGGCGGGCTGGCCGAGCCGCACGTAGCCGAGACCGACGTCGTTGAGGGTGCGCAGATGGCGGGCGATGGCGGGCACCGCCTCGAAGAACCCCAGCGCCTCCTCGATCGGCATGTCCAGCACCTCGGCGATGGACTTGCCCTTGTAGTGCACCTCCAGGGTCTCCCGGTTGTAGCGCGCTCCGTGGCAGACCTCGCACGGCACGTACACGTCCGGCAGGAAGTTCATCTCGATCTTGATGGTGCCGTCACCGGAGCAGTTCTCGCAGCGACCGCCCTTGACGTTGAAGGAGAAGCGCCCCGGCAGGTAGCCGCGGACCTTCGCCTCCGTCGTCTCGGCGAACAGCCGGCGCACATGGTCGAAGACGCCCGTGTACGTGGCCGGGTTGGAGCGGGGGGTGCGGCCGATGGGGGACTGGTCGACGTGCACGACCTTGTCCACGTTCTCGTCGCCCTCCACCCGCACATGCCTGCCCGGCACCGACTTCGCGCCGTTCAGCTCGCGGGCCAGGTGGGTGTAGAGGATGTCGTTGACCAGGGTGGACTTGCCCGAGCCGGAGACGCCCGTGACCGCGGTGAACACCCCCAGCGGGAACGACACGTCGATGTTGCGCAGGTTGTTCTCCTTGGCGCCGCGGACGGTCAGCATCCGCTTGCGGTCCACCGGGCGGCGCTCCTCGGGCGTCGGGATGACCTTTCGCCCCGACAGGTACTGCCCGGTCATCGACGCCTCGTTGGCCAGCAGTTCCTTCAGCGGCCCGCTGTGCACCACCTCGCCGCCGTGCTCGCCCGCGCCCGGGCCGATGTCCACCACCCAGTCGGAGGTCTTGATGGTGTCCTCGTCGTGCTCGACGACGATCAGGGTGTTGCCCATGTCCCGCAGCCGCACCAGGGTCTCGATCAGCCGGTGGTTGTCGCGCTGGTGCAGGCCGATGGACGGCTCGTCCAGCACGTAGAGCACGCCCACCAGGCCGGAGCCGATCTGGGTCGCCAGCCGGATGCGCTGCGCCTCGCCGCCCGAGAGCGTCCCGGCGGCGCGGTTGAGGGAGAGGTAGTCCAGGCCGACGTCGACCAGGAACCGCAGCCGCTCGTTGACCTCCTTCAGGACCCGCTCGGCGATGGCCTTCTCGCGCTCGCTGAGCTCCATGGCGCTCAGGAAGTCGGCGCACTCGCTGATCGACATCGCGGAGATCTCGGCGATCGACTTCCCCTGCACCGTCACGGCCAGGACGATCGGCTTGAGCCGCGTGCCCTCGCAGGAGGGGCAGGGCACCTCGCGCATGTAGCCCTCGAAGCGCTCCCGGCTGGAGTCCGTCTCCGCCTCCGAGTGCCGCCGCCGCACGAACGGGACCGCGCCCTCGAAGGCCGTGGTGTACGACCGCTCCCGGCCGTAGCGGTTGCGGTAGCGGACCTCGATCTGCGTGCGGTGGCCGTTGAGCAGGGCCTTCCTCGCGCGCTGCGGCAGTCCGCTGAAGGGGATGTCGGTGCGGAAACCGAGCGCGTCGGCCAGGGCGCCGATCAGCCGCCCGAAGTACTCCTTGCTGTGGCCGTGCGACCAGGGGTGGATCGCGCCCTCGTCCAGCGACTTGTCAGGGTCGGGGACGACCAGCTCCGGATCCACCTCCATACGGGTGCCGATGCCGCTGCACTCCGGGCAGGCGCCGAAGGGGGAGTTGAAGGAGAACGAGCGCGGCTCCAGCTCCTCGAACGACAGGTCGTCGTAGGGGCAGTACAGGTGCTCGGAGTACATCCGCTCGCGCTGCGGGTCGTCCTCGTCCAGATCGACGAAGTCGAGGATCACCATGCCGCCGGACAGGCCCAGCGCGGTCTCGACGGAGTCGGTCAGCCGCCGCTTGGCGCTCTCCTTGACCGTCAGGCGGTCCACGACCACCTCGATCGTGTGCTTCTCCTGCTTCTTCAGCTTCGGCGGGTCGGAGAGCTGGACCGTGGTGCCGTCCACCCGGGCGCGGCTGTAGCCCTTGGTCTGCAGCTCGGCGAAGAGGTCCGCGAACTCGCCCTTGCGCTGGCGCACCAGTGGGGAGAGGACCTGGAAACGGCTGCCCTCCGTCAGGGAGAGCACCTTGTCCACGATCGCCTGCGGGGACTGCCGGGCGATGGGGCGCCCGCACTCGGGGCAGTGCGGCTTGCCGACCCGGGCGAACAGCAGCCGCAGGTAGTCGTAGACCTCCGTGATGGTGCCGACCGTCGAGCGGGGGTTGCGGGAGGTGGACTTCTGGTCGATGGAGACCGCCGGGGACAGGCCCTCGATGAAGTCCACGTCCGGCTTGTCCATCTGCCCCAGGAACTGCCGGGCGTAGGAGGACAGCGACTCCACGTAGCGACGCTGCCCCTCGGCGAAGATGGTGTCGAAGGCGAGCGAGGACTTGCCCGACCCGGACAGCCCGGTGAAGACGATGAGGGAGTCGCGGGGGAGGTCGAGCGAGACGTTCTTGAGATTGTGCTCGCGAGCCCCACGGACGATGAGACGGTCGGCCACGCCGATTGGCACCTTTCGTGTGGGATGTAGGGGGCCGGACGCCTGCCCGGAGCCCCTGCCCAAGGGTATGGGGTAGCGCCGCCTTGGTGTCGTGCCCGGGGCGCACCGCGAGCTTATAGCACGTGTATTCGATTTACGGGCCTTCCGTCTCTCCTTCACCCGAAGGAGTGGTGGCGATAGCTTTGGATCATGACTGTGCCCGCCGCCGGCCCCGCCGGTCCCACCGCAGATCCCGTCGCCGACACCGCCGCACTGCGGGAGTCCACCGACCGCCTCGTGGCCGCCGTCCGGAAGCTGGACGACGCCGCCCTGGCCGCCCCCTCGAAGCTGCCGGGCTGGACCCGCGGCCATGTCCTCGCCCACCTCGCCCGCAACGCCGACGCCCTGGTCAACGTGCTGGCCGGCCGCCCCATGTACCCCAGCGCCGAGGCCCGCGAGGCCGACATCGAACGCGACGCCCCCCGCCCCCTGGCGGCCCAGCTGGAGGACCTGGGCGGCAGCGCCGCCCGCCTGGACGAGGCGATGGCCAAGCTCACCGGCGAGCAGTGGGGCGCCACCGTCGAACTGCGCAACGGCGTCACCGACCTCGCCTCCTCCATCCCCTTCCGCCGCCGGATCGAGGTCGAGCTGCACCACGTCGACCTCGGCATCGGGTACGGACTGGCGGACATGCCCGCCTCCTTCACCGACCGCGAGCTGGAGAACATGGCCAGGCGGTTCGCGGGGCACCCCGATGTGGAACCCGTGGAGCTGAGGGTGGAGGACGGCCGCGTCCTGCGCACCGGCCGCGCGGCCGGACAGGAGGAGCGGGCGGTGACCGTCGCCGGCTCGCCCACCGCGCTCGTCGGCTGGCTCACGGGCCGCACCGACGGCACCGGACTCACCGCCTCCGCCGCGTCCCTGCCCGCGCTGCCACCCCTCTGACACACTGATCGCCGACCGCGCCCCCTCCCGGAAGGAGCCGCACAACCCATGCCGTACACAGGAAAAGTCGCGGTCGGCGGTCCGCCGGACGTCCACGAGCTGACCGATCTGGTGATCTCCAAGGTCGCGGTCGGCCCCATGGAGAACAACGCCTACCTGCTGCGCTGCCGGGCCACCGGCGAGCAGCTCGTGATCGACGCGGCCAACGAGCCCGACACCCTGCTGGGCCTCATCGGCGAGGACGGCATCGGCTCGGTCGTCACCACCCACCGGCACGGCGACCACTGGCAGGCGCTCGACACCGTCGTCCGGGCCACCGGCGCGCGCACCTACGCCGGGCGCCACGACGCCGAGGGCATCCCGGTGCCCACCGACGTGCCCCTGGAGGACGGCGACACCGTGACCGTCGGCCGCATCACGCTCACCGCCCGCCACCTGCGGGGCCACACCCCCGGCTCCATCGCACTGGTCTACGACGACCCCCACGGCCATCCGCACCTGTTCACCGGCGACTGCCTCTTCCCCGGCGGAGTCGGCAACACCCACGGCGACGCCGAGGCGTTCACCACGCTGCTGGACGACGTGGAGGCCAAGCTCTTCGGCGAGCTCCCCGACGAGACCTGGGTCTACCCCGGCCACGGCGCCGACACCACCCTGGGCGCCGAGCGCCCGCACCTGGCCCAGTGGCGCGAGCGCGGCTGGTGACGGGACCGGACCGGCGGCGGGACGCGCCGCCGCCGACCCCGTGTGTCGTACGCCGCCAGTAAGGTGGGCGCCATGGCAGACCCCTCCAGCTACCGCCCCAGGCCTGGAGAGATCCCCGACTCCCCGGGGGTCTACAAGTTCCGCGACGAACACGGCCGGGTGATCTACGTCGGGAAGGCGAAGAGCCTGCGCCAGCGCCTGGCCAACTACTTCCAGGACCTGGCCGGCCTCCACCCGCGCACCCGCACCATGGTCACCACGGCCGCCTCCGTGGAGTGGACGGTGGTCTCCACCGAGGTCGAGGCGCTCCAGCTGGAGTACTCCTGGATCAAGGAGTTCGACCCGCGCTTCAACGTCAAGTACCGCGACGACAAGAGTTACCCCTCCCTCGCGGTGACGATGAACGAGGAGTTCCCGCGCGTGCAGGTGATGCGCGGGCCCAGGAAGAAGGGCGTGCGCTACTTCGGGCCGTACGCGCACGCCTGGGCGATCCGCGAGACCGTCGACCTGATGCTGCGCGTCTTCCCGGTGCGCACCTGCTCGGCAGGGGTCTTCAAGCGCTCCGCCCAGATCGGCCGCCCCTGCCTGCTCGGCTACATCGGCAAGTGCTCGGCGCCCTGCGTCGGCCGGGTCGACGCCGAGGAGCACCGGCGGCTGGCCGAGGAGTTCTGCGACTTCATGGCCGGGCGCACCGGCGCCCACCTGCGCCGCCTGGAGCGGGAGATGCAGCGGGCGGCCGAGGAGATGGAGTACGAGAGGGCCGCCCGGCTGCGCGACGACATCGAGGCGCTGAAGCGGGCGATGGAGAAGAACGCCGTCGTCCTCACCGACGCCACCGACGCCGATCTGGTCGCGGTCGCCGAGGACGAACTGGAGGCGGCCGTCCAGATCTTCCACGTCCGCGGCGGCCGGGTGCGCGGCCAGCGCGGCTGGGTCACCGACAAGGTGGAGGAGGTCACCACAGCCGGCCTGGTCGAGCACGCCCTCCAGCAGCTCTACGGCGAGGAAAGCGGCGACGCCGTGCCCCGGGAGGTCCTGGTCCCCGCCCTGCCCGACCCGGTGGAACCGCTCACCGCGTGGCTGGCCGGCCGGCGCGGCGCGGCCGTGGACCTGCGCGTGCCGCAGCGCGGCGACAAGCGCGCCCTGATGGAGACGGTGCGGCGCAACGCCCAGCAGGCCCTGGCCCTGCACAAGACCAAGCGCGCCTCCGACCTGACCACCCGCTCCCGCGCGCTGGAGGAGATCGCCGAGGCCCTCGGGCTGGACTCGGCCCCGCTGCGCATCGAGTGCTTCGACATCTCCCACCTCCAGGGCGAGGACGTGGTGGCCTCGATGGTGGTCTTCGAGGACGGGCTGGCCCGCAAGAGCGAGTACCGCCGCTTCCAGATCAAGGGCTTCGCCGGCCAGGACGACGTCCGCTCCATGCACGAGGTGGTCTCCCGCCGCTTCCGCCGCTACCTCCAGGAGAGGCAGCGCACGGGTGAGTGGGCCACCGCGGAGGATGGAGAGGAACACGGGAGCGAGGGGCCCGGGAGCGCGCCGGAGGGCGCGGCCGGCGCGAACGGGGCGGGCGTGAACGGGGCGGACGGGCCGGCCCCGGCCGAGGACGCAGGCCGCAGCCGGGCGCCGAAGTTCGCCTACCCGCCGCAGCTGGTCGTGGTCGACGGCGGGCAGCCGCAGGTCGCCGCCGCGCGGCGGGCCCTGGACGAGCTGGGGATCGACGACGTGGCCGTGTGCGGGCTGGCCAAGCGCCTGGAGGAGGTGTGGCTGCCCGGCGAGGACGACCCGGTCGTCCTGCCCCGGACCAGCGAGGGCCTGTACATGCTCCAGCGGGTCCGCGACGAGGCACACCGCTTCGCCATCCGCTACCAGCGCGGCAAGCGGTCGCGGGCGCTGAAGGCGAGCCCCCTGGACGCCGTCCACGGCCTGGGGGAGTCCCGCAAGCAGGCCCTGGTCAAGCACTTCGGCTCGGTCAGGCGGCTGCGCGCCGCCACCGTCGAGCAGATCTGCGAGGTCCCGGGCGTCGGACGCAAGACCGCCGAGGCCGTCGCCGCGGCCCTGGCGCAGGCGGCTCCGGCCGCTCCGGCGGTGAACACCGCCACAGGTGAGATCCTGGAGGACCGGGAAGACCAGTAGTGCACTGACGACCGGCAAGCGGAACGGCACAGGCGGGCGGGGGAGAGCGCGATGAACGATCACATGGGAGACGGAGCGCAGGTGGCCACGGGTACGAGTACGGGCGCGGTCGCGGAGACCGCCGGAAACGGAGGCGACGGCACCGCCGCCATCCCCGAGCTGGTGATCATCTCCGGCATGTCCGGCGCCGGCCGCAGCACCGCCGCCAAGTGCCTGGAGGACCTCGGCTGGTTCGTGGTGGACAACCTGCCGCCCGCCCTGATCCCGACCATGGTCGACCTCGGCGCCCGCTCGCAGGGCAACGTGGCCAAGATCGCCGTCGTCGTCGACGTCCGCGGCCGCCGCTTCTTCGACAACCTGCGCGAGTCCCTCGCCGACCTCGACGCCAAGAACGTCACCCGCCGGATCGTCTTCCTGGAGGCGTCCGACGACGCCCTGGTGCGCCGCTTCGAGTCGGTGCGCCGCCCCCACCCGCTCCAGGGCGACGGGCGCATCGTGGACGGCATCGCAGCCGAGCGCGACCTGCTGCGCGAGCTGCGCGGCGACGCCGACCTGGTCATCGACACCTCCGCCCTGAACGTCCACGAGCTGCGGGCCAAGCTCGACGCCCAGTTCGCCGGCGAGGAGGAGCCCGAACTGCGGGCGACGGTGATGTCCTTCGGCTACAAGTACGGCCTCCCCGTCGACGCCGACCTCGTCGTCGACTGCCGCTTCCTGCCCAACCCGCACTGGGTGCCCGGGCTGCGGCCGTACACCGGCCTCAACGAGGAGGTCGCCCAGTACGTCTTCAACCAGCCCGGCGCCAAGGAGTTCCTGGACCGCTACGCCGAACTGCTCCAGCTCATCGCCGCCGGCTACCGCCGCGAGGGCAAGCGCTACGTGACCGTCGCGGTCGGCTGCACCGGCGGCAAGCACCGCAGCGTGGCGATGTCGGAGAAGCTGGCCGCCCGGCTGGCCGCCGAGGGCGTCGAGACGGTCGTCGTGCACCGGGACATGGGACGCGAGTGACCGTCCGCACCCGCAGACTGCGGCGCCTGGGCACCACCCGCAGGGCCCGCGGCGGGACCCCGAAGGTGGTGGCGCTCGGCGGCGGCATGGGCCTGTCCGCCTCGCTGGCCGCGCTGCGCCGGATCACCCGCGACCTGACCGCCGTGGTCACCGTCGCCGACGACGGCGGCTCCAGCGGGCGGCTCCGCGACGAACTGGGCGTCCTGCCCCCCGGCGACCTGCGCAAGGCCCTGGCCGCGCTGTGCGGCGACGACGAGTGGGGCCAGACCTGGGCCCGGGTCATCCAGCACCGCTTCGTCAGCAGGGGCGACCTGCACGAGCACGCGGTGGGCAACCTGCTGATCGTCGCGCTGTGGGAGCAGCTCGGCGACCACGTCCAGGCCCTGGACCTGGTGGGCAAGCTGCTGGGCGCGCACGGCCGGGTGCTGCCGATGTCCGCCGTCCCGCTGGAGCTGCGCGCCCTGGTGCGCGGCCACGACCCGGCGCACCCGCGGGAGGTCACCACCGTCCGGGGCCAGGCCACCGTCGCCCTCACCCCCGGCGAGGTGCAGCAGGTGCACCTCGTCCCGCACGACCCGCCCGCCGTCCCCGAGGCCGTCGAGGCGGTCCTCGACGCGGACTGGGTGGTGCTCGGCCCCGGCTCGTGGTTCTCCTCGGTCATCCCCCACCTGCTGGTGCCCGAACTCCTCCAGGCGCTCACCGAGACCAGGGCGCGCCGGGTGCTCTCGCTCAACCTCGCGCCGCAGCCGGGAGAGACCGACGGCTTCTCCCCGCAGCGTCATTTGGAGGTTTTGGCCCGACACGCCCCTAAACTCGCCTTCGACGTGGTGCTGGCCGACCGGGCCGCCGTGCCCGACGAGGAGGGCCTCCGCGACGCCGCCCGGCGCCTCGGCGGCACGGTCGAGCTGGCGCCGGTGGCCGCCCCGGGAGGAGCCCCCCGGCACGACCCGGAGCTGCTGGCCGCCGCGTACGACCGGATTTTTCGAATGCATGGAAGGATCGGCCCATGGCGATGACGGCAGCGGTGAAGGACGAGATCTCCCGGCTACCCGTCACCCGGACCTGCTGCCGGAAGTCGGAGGTCTCCTCCATCCTGCGGTTCGCCGGCGGACTGCACCTGGTGAGCGGCCGCATCGTGATCGAGGCCGAGCTGGACACCGGCATCGCCGCCCGCAGACTCCGCAAGGACATCCTGGAGATCTTCGGCCACGCCTCCGACCTGGTGGTCATGGCCCCCGGCGGACTGCGCCGCGGCAGCCGCTACGTCGTACGGGTGGTGGCGGGCGGTGATCAGCTCGCCCGGCAGACGGGGCTGGTCGACGGCCGCGGCCGCCCGGTGCGCGGCCTGCCGCCGCAGGTGGTCTCCGGGGCCACCTGCGACGCCGAGGCCGCCTGGCGCGGCGCCTTTCTGGCGCACGGCTCGCTCACCGAGCCCGGACGCTCCTCCTCCCTGGAGGTCACCTGCCCCGGCCCCGAGGCCGCCCTCGCCCTCGTCGGCGCCGCCCGCCGCCTGCAGATCGCGGCCAAGGCGCGCGAGGTGCGCGGTGTGGACCGGGTCGTCGTCCGGGACGGCGACGCCATCGGCGCGCTGCTGACCCGCCTGGGCGCCCACGAGTCGGTGCTGGCGTGGGAGGAGCGGCGGATGCGCCGCGAGGTGCGGGCCACCGCCAACCGGCTGGCCAACTTCGACGACGCCAACCTGCGCCGCTCGGCCCGCGCCGCCGTCGCCGCCGGGGCCCGGGTGCAGCGCGCGCTGGAGATCCTGGGCGACGAGGTGCCCGAGCACCTGGCCGCGGCCGGCCGGCTGCGCATGGAGCACAAGCAGGCGTCCCTGGAGGAGCTGGGCGCGCTGGCCGACCCGCCGCTGACCAAGGACGCCGTCGCCGGACGCATCCGGCGGCTGCTGGCCATGGCCGACAAGCGCGCCGCCGACCTCGGGATCCCGGGCACCGAGTCGAACCTGACGGAGGAGATGGTCGGCTGAGCGGGCCCGGACAGCCCCGTCCTCCGCATCGCCCGCCGCCCTCCGCGCCACCTCCGCGCCACGTCCGCGCACCGCGTCCTCCTCGCTCCGCGGCCGTGGACACGGGCGCCCGGGATGTCTGCCGGGCGCCTTCACGGGTACGTCCTGCCACCGGTGCGCCACACCGCACACGGCGGGGTGGCCGATGTCACTCGCGAGCACCCGGCGCGGTAGGGTCGGAGGTGGTCGGGGACATCCCAAACAGCTTCGCCGGTGTCCGCACCGGCGTACCTAGCGAGGAGATCGGTTCGTGACGATCCGCGTAGGCATCAACGGCTTCGGCCGCATCGGACGGAACTACTTCCGCGCCCTCCTGGAGCAGGGCGCGGACGTCGAGATCGTCGGTGTCAACGACCTGACCGACAACGCGACCCTTGTCCACCTGCTGAAGTACGACAGCATCCTGGGCCGTCTGAAGCAGGAGGTCAGCCACACCGCCGACACCATCACGGTGGGCGGCCAGACCTTCAGGACGATGGCCGAGCGCGACCCGGCCGCCCTTCCGTGGGGCGAGCTCGGCGCCGACATCGTCATCGAGTCCACCGGCATCTTCACCAAGCGCGAGGACGCCGCCAAGCACCTGGCGGCGGGCGCGAAGAAGGTCCTCATCTCGGCTCCGGCCAAGAACGAGGACATCACCGTCGTCATGGGCGTCAACCACGAGTCCTACGACGCCGAGAAGCACCACGTCGTCTCCAACGCCTCCTGCACCACCAACTGCGTGGCGCCGATGGCCATGGTGATGGACGAGAACTTCGGCATCGTCAAGGGCATGATGACGACCGTCCACGCGTACACCAACGACCAGCGCATCCTGGACTTCCCGCACAAGGACCTGCGCCGCGCACGCGCCGCGGCCGAGAACATCATCCCGACCTCGACCGGCGCCGCCAAGGCCACGGCCCTCGTCCTGCCGCAGCTCAAGGGCAAGCTGGACGGCATCGCCATGCGCGTCCCGGTCCCGACCGGCTCGGTCACCGACCTCGTGCTGGAGCTCGACCGCGAGGTCGGCAAGGACGAGGTCAACGCCGCCTTCCAGAAGGCCGCCGAGGGCCGGCTGAAGGGCGTCCTGGAGTACACCGAGGACCCGATCGTCTCCTCGGACATCGTCAACTGGCCGGCCTCCTGCACCTTCGACTCCTCCCTGACCATGGTCCAGGGCAAGCAGGTCAAGGTCGTCGGCTGGTACGACAACGAGTGGGGCTACTCCAACCGCCTCGTGGACCTGACGGTCTACGTCGGCGAGCGGCTCTGACCACGCTGCCGGACAGCAGCGCCGAGACGTGACGCGGCGGGGTTCGCGGGGCGCGATGACGCGCCCCGCGGGCCCCGCCTCGCGATGACCGGCCGCAGGGCCGGCGACCGTGCAAACCACCGAGCAGACCACCACGGAGCCACACCATGAAGACGATCGACGACCTCGGTGTCGCGGGCAGGCGGGTCTTCGTCCGCGCCGATCTGAACGTGCCGCTGGAGGGCGGGGCCATCACCGACGACGGCCGCATCCGCGCCGCCGTTCCGACGATCGGCAGGCTGGCCGAGGCCGGCGCCAGGGTGATCGTCGCCTCCCACCTGGGCCGTCCCAAGGGCGCCCCGGACCCGCAGTTCTCCCTCGCCCCCGTGGCCGAGCGGCTGGGTGAACTGCTGGGCCGGGACGTCGCGTTCGCCACCGACACCGTCGGCGAGTCCGCGAAGTCCACCGTCGGCGCCCTCGCCGACGGACAGGTCGCGGTACTGGAGAACCTGCGCTTCAACGCCGGCGAGACCAGCAAGGACGACGCCGAGCGCGGCGCCTTCGCCGACAGCCTGGCGGCTCTCGCCGACGTCTACGTCGGCGACGGCTTCGGCGCGGTGCACCGCCGCCACGCCTCCGTCTACGACCTCCCGGCGCGGCTGCCGCACGCCGCGGGCGGCCTCATCGCCACCGAGGTCGGCGTCCTGCGCAAGCTCACCGACGACGTCGAGCGCCCCTACGCAGTGGTCCTGGGCGGCGCGAAGGTCTCCGACAAGCTCGGCGTCATCGACCACCTGCTGGAGCGGGCCGACCGCATCCTCGTCGGCGGCGGCATGGCCTACACCTTCCTGAAGGCCCAGGGGTACGAGATCGGCGCCTCGCTGCTCCAGGAGGACCAGATCCCGGCCGTCCAGGGCTACCTCAAGCGTGCCGAGGAGCGCGGCGTGGAGTTCGTCCTCCCCGTCGACGTGGTGGCCGCCGCCGGCTTCCCGGACCTGAGGACCAAGGCGCCCTCCGAGCCCGTCACCGTGGCCGCGGACGCCATCCCGTCCGGCCTGATGGGACTGGACATCGGCCCCCGCAGCCAGGAACTGTACGCCGCCAAGCTCGCGGACGCGGCCACCGTCTTCTGGAACGGCCCGATGGGCGTCTTCGAGCACCCGGACTACGCCGAGGGCACCCGGGCCGTGGCCCAGGCGCTGATCGACAGCCCGGCCTTCACCGTCGTCGGCGGCGGGGACTCCGCGGCGGCCGTCCGCATCCTGGGCTTCGACGAGGAGGCCTTCGGCCACATCTCCACCGGGGGCGGCGCCAGCCTCGAGTACCTCGAGGGCAAGACGCTTCCCGGCCTCGCCGCGCTGGAGGACTGACCCGGTGCGCCGGGCCTCCCGGCGCACCCGGGGAGCACACGCGGCCGCCGGGCCGCGAACGACCACGACGCCCGCGCCCCCGCGCCGCGCGGGCGACAGCGACACGAGCCGCTGCCGCGGCGGAGCGAACTGAAAGGCACCTCCACCCATGGCAAACCGCACCCCGCTGATGGCGGGCAACTGGAAGATGAACCTCAACCACCTGGAGGCCATCGCCCACCTCCAGAAGCTCGCCTTCGCCCTGAACGACAAGGACCACGAGGCCGTCGAGGTCGCCGTCCTGCCGCCCTTCACCGACCTGCGCTCGGTGCAGACCCTGGTCGACGGCGACAAGCTGAAGATCCGCTACGGCGCCCAGGACATCTCGGCGCACGTCTCCGGCGCGTACACCGGCGAGGTGTCCGGGGCGATGCTGGCGAAGCTCAACTGCACCTACGTGGCCGTCGGCCACTCCGAGCGGCGCCAGTACCACGGCGAGACCGACGAGCTGTGCAACGCCAAGGTCAAGGCGGCCTACCTGAACGACCTGACCCCCATTCTGTGCGTCGGCGAGGGCCTGGAGGTCCGCAAGGCCGGCGACCAGGTCGCCCACACCCTCGCCCAGGTCGACGGCGCGCTCAAGGACATCCCCGCCGACCAGGCCGCCCGCATCGTGATCGCGTACGAGCCGGTATGGGCGATCGGCACCGGCGAGGTCGCCACCCCCGAGGACGCCCAGGAGGTGTGCGGCGCGATCCGCGGCCGCCTGGCCGAGCTGTACGACCGCGAGCTGGCCGACGGGGTCCGCATCCAGTACGGCGGCTCGGTGAAGTCCGGGAACGTCGCCGCGATCATGGCGCAGCCGGACGTGGACGGCGCCCTGGTCGGCGGGGCCGCCCTGGACGTGGACGAGTTCGTGAAGATCGTCCGGTTCCGCGACCAGTAGGACCGCCGGCGGCCGCCGCCGGCGAGTGACGGCGGGCCGTCCACGTCGTACCCTGTCGGGGCCGGGAGCGAGCACGCACCGCCTCCCGGCCCCGTACCCTGCAAGTCCCGACAGTTCCCGTCATCCGTCCGAGAGAGTTGGTCCAGCCGTGATCCTGGGGTTCTCCATCGCCCTCATCGTCTTCAGCCTGCTGCTGATGCTGCTCGTGCTGATGCACAAGGGGAAGGGCGGCGGCCTCTCCGACATGTTCGGCGGCGGCATGCAGTCCTCCGTCGGCGGCTCCTCGGTCGCCGAGCGCAACCTCGACCGCATCACGGTCGTGGTGGGTCTGCTCTGGTTCGCCATCATCGTGGCGCTCGGCATCCTGATGAAGGTCGACGGCTGAGGCCGCCGGCGCCCGCCGACACCTGCCGCGCGCCGGCGGCCGCCGCACTCTGACGCCGTGTCGCCTTCCCGGCCTATCATGAGGTTCGCGCCCGCGGGGCCCGAAGTGTGCCGCAACTCGGGTCTGTGGACGCGCGTTGGGCCCTACGTACACTGGGGCACCCGCAGCGGAGCTGCCTGTCGATGCTCCGCGGCACCGTGAAGGCAGGGAGTTACGACCGTGGCAAGTGGCAACGCGATCCGGGGAAGCCGGGTCGGAGCGGGGCCGATGGGGGAGGCCGAGCGAGGCGAGTCCGCGCCGCGCCTGCGCATCTCCTTCTGGTGCTCCAACGGGCACGAGACCCAACCCAGCTTCGCCAGCGATGCGCAGATCCCGGACACCTGGGACTGCCCGCGCTGTGGTTTCCCGGCAGGCAAGGACCGGGACAACCCGCCGGACCCGCCGCGCACCGAGCCGTACAAGACCCACCTCGCGTACGTGCGCGAGCGGCGCAGCGACGCCGACGGCGAGGCGATCCTCGCCGAGGCGCTGGCCAAGCTCCGCGGGGAGATCTGAACACCGGCCGACCGGCCGGACAACGGCGCACGACGGCCCGGCCGTACGCCCCGACGGGGCGCGCGGCCGGGCCGTCGTTCCATTAGGTTGGGACGCGGCGGGGTCCGTACGACAGGAATGGACTGATTTCCCAGATGAACGCTGAAGGCCGCGGCAGGCTCGACCGGATGCCGCAGTGGCAGGCGCTGGCCAGGCACCGCGAGGAACTCGGGGAGGTGCACCTGCGCGAGCTGTTCGCCGCCGATCCGCGGCGCGGCGAGCGCTACGGCGTCCAGGTCGGTGACCTGTACCTGGACTACTCCAAGAACCTGGTCACGGACGAGACCCTGCGGCTGCTGCGCGAACTGGCCGAGGCGACCGGGGTGGCGCGGCTGCGGGAGGCGATGTTCCGCGGCGAGCGGATCAACACCACCGAGGACCGGGCCGTCCTCCACACCGCCCTGCGCGCCCCGCGCGACGCGGTGATCGAGGTGGACGGCGAGGACGGCCGGGACGGGAAGGGCGGGGGAAACATCGTGCCCGCCGTGCACGCCGTGCTCGACCGGATGTCCGCCTTCGCCGAGGCGGTGCGGGCCGGGAAGTGGGCCGGGCACACCGGTCTGCCCGTCAGGCACATCGTCAACATCGGCATCGGCGGATCCGACCTGGGCCCGGCGATGGCCTTCGAGGCGCTGCGCGCCTACACCGACCGGGAGCTGGACGTCCGCTTCGTCTCCAACGTGGACGGCGCGGACCTGCACGAGGCGCTGCAGGGCCTGGACCCGGCCCGGACGCTGTTCGTCGTCGCCTCCAAGACCTTCACCACGATCGAGACCATCACCAACGCCACCTCCGCCAGGGACTGGCTGCTGGCCGGTCTGGGCGCGGGGAGGGAGGCGGTGGCCAAGCACTTCGTGGCGCTGTCGACGAACGCGGAGGCGGTCGCGGAGTTCGGCATCGACACCACGAACATGTTCGAGTTCTGGGACTGGGTCGGCGGGCGCTACTCCTACGACTCGGCCATCGGCCTCTCCCTCATGATCGCCATCGGTCCGGAGCGCTTCCGGGAGATGCTCGAGGGCTTCCGCACCGTCGACGAGCACTTCCGCACCGCGCCGCCCGAGGAGAACGCCCCGCTGCTGCTGGGCCTGCTGGGCATCTGGTACGGCGCCTTCTTCGGGGCGCAGTCGCACGCGGTGCTGCCCTACAGCCACTACCTGTCGAAGTTCACCGCCTACCTCCAGCAGCTCGACATGGAGTCCAACGGCAAGTCCGTGGACCGGCAGGGCGAGCCGGTGGACTGGCAGACCGGCCCGGTGGTGTGGGGCACGCCCGGCACCAACGGCCAGCACGCCTACTTCCAGCTGCTGCACCAGGGCACCAAGCTGATCCCGGCGGACCTGATCGGCTTCGCGCGGCCCGTGGCGGACCTGGAGCCCGCGCTGGCGGCCCAGCACGACCTGCTGATGGCCAACCTCTTCGCCCAGGGCCAGGCGCTCGCCTTCGGCAAGACGGCCGAGGAGGTGCGCGCCGAGGGCGTCGCCGAGGAGCAGGTCCCGCACCGCACGTTCCGCGGCAACCGCCCCACGACGACGATCCTGGCCTCCGAGCTGACCCCGTCGGTGCTGGGGCAGCTCGTCGCCCTCTACGAGCACAAGGTGTTCGTCCAGGGCGCGGTGTGGGACATCGACTCCTTCGACCAGTGGGGCGTGGAGCTGGGCAAGGTGCTCGCCAAGCGCATCGAGCCCGCGCTGACCGAGGGGGCCGAGGTGGAGGGGCTGGACGCCTCCACGGCGGCCCTGGTGGCCCGCTACCGCTCGCTGCGCGGCCGGGACTGATCCAACGCGGGCCCGGGCAGGGCCGGCGGGCCCGGGGAGGCCCCCACCGCGCTCACGGCGGCGGCCCCGCTCCCTTCCCGGGAGCGGGGCCGCCGCGTTCGGTACGGGCTCCCGCGGCGCCGGTCAGCCCCGGACCGACTCGGGCAGGAGGGCAGCCGCCTGCTCGTCGAGGATCCACAGGGTGCGCTCGCGCCCGCGGGCACCCGCCGCGGGGGTCCGCGCCGGGTCGCCGGCGGTCAGCGCGCCGGCGGCGGCCTCGGCCTTGTCCTCGCCCGCCGCCAGCAGCCAGACCTCCCGGGCCGCCCGGAGGGCCGGGAAGGTCAGGGAGATCCTGGTCGGCGGCGGCTTGGGCGCCTGCCGTACGCCGACGACCGTGCGCCCGGCCTCCTCCGCGGCCGGATGGCCGGGGAAGAGCGAGGCCACGTGGGTGTCCGGGCCCAGCCCCAGCAGCAGCACGTCGAAGGCGGGCACCGCCCCGCCCGTACCGTCGCCGTCGCCGGAAGCGCCGTCGCCGGGGCCGCTCTCACCGGCGGCCGCGGCGAGCTCCGCCGCGTACGCCTCGGCGGCCGCGTCCACGTCGTCGCCGTGCGGACCGTCGCCGGCGGGCATCGGATGGACGCGCGACGGCTCCAGGGGGAGCGCGTCCAGGAGCGCCTCGCGGGCCTGGGTGTGGTTGCGGTCCGGGTCGCCGTCGGGCAGGAACCGCTCGTCGCCCCACCACACGTCGACGCGGGACCAGTCCACCCCGTCCCGTCCCGGGGCCTGCGCCAGGGCGGCGAGCAGAGCGTTGCCGTTGCGGCCCCCGGTCAGGGCGATGTGGGCCCGGCCGCGGGCGGTCTGCGCGTCCACGATCGCGGTGATCAGGCGTGCGGCCGTGGCCCGGGCCATCCGCTCCTTGTCCGGGTGGACGACGATCTGCGGGGGAGCCTGCTCCCCGCCCGGGGCCCGCGCCGCCTGAGCCTGCGCCGCCTCGGCCGCCTCCATCTCGGCGACCTGCCCGCGCACCAGGCGGTCGAGGCCGAAGCGGACGGCACCCGCGTAGGTCTCGTCCGGGTCCAGGCGCCGCAGCTCCTCGGCGATCAGCTCGGCGGTGGAGCGCCGGTGCAGGGCCACGCTCCGGTCCGGCTGGCCCGGCACCGAGAGCGTCGCCAGCGAACCGTCGCCGCGGTCCAGGCAGATGTCGCCCTCCTCCGTGGCCAGCCGCACCGCCGTGATGCCGGGGCCGCCGGAGAGCACGCGCTCGACGGGGACGCCCAGACGGTCGGCCAGCCACAGCGCCAGCAGCTCCGAACTGGGGTTGTACTCCTCGCCCTCGACCACCGCCCGGGTCACACGGGCCTGCTTCTGGTCCAGGGCGGCGGCCAGCACGCTGCGCCACAGGGTGACACGGGTCCAGGCGAGGTCGGTGTCGCCCGGCGCGTAGGAGGAGGCACGCCCCCTGAGGGCCGCGACCGGGTCCTCGGTCTCCGCCGCGTCGGTGATGCGCCGCTGCGCCAGGGCGCCCAGCGGATCCTTCGAGGGGTACTCGGGCGGATCGGCCGGCCACCACACCACGACCGGCGCGTCCGGCAGCAGCAGGGGCAGGACGACGCTGTGGGCGTGGTTCGCCAGTTCGCCGTGGAGGCGCAGCAGGACCGTCTCGCCGGTGCCGGTCTCGCCGCCCACCCGCACCTCCGCGTCGAGCCGGGCCATGGCCCGGTCGCGGGGCGAGCGGCCCGGGCGCCGAACCACGACGAGGATGCGCGAGGGATGCTCCTTCGACGCGTCGCTGGCCGCCTTCAGCGCGTCGTAGTGGCTGCCCTCGTCGGTGACGATGACGAGCGTGAGCACCATCCCGACGGCCGGGCTGCCCATCGCCCGCCGCGCTCGCACCAGAGCCGCGTTGATCCGGCCGGACGTGGTGTCGGTGAGATCGATGTTCATGGCCGCCGCCAGCTCCGTCCGTCGCGTGCGAGCATCTCGTCGGCCGCCTGGGGACCCCAGGTCCCGGCGGTGTACGGCTCGGGCCTGCCGTGCGCGTCCCAGTACTCCTCGACCGGGTCCAGGATCTCCCAGGAGCGCTCGACCTCCTGGTGCCGGGGGAAGAGGTTGGCGTCGCCCAGCAGCACGTCCAGGATGAGCCTCTCGTACGCCTCGGGGCTGGACTCGGTGAAGGACTCGCCGTAGGCGAAGTCCATCGTCACGTCGCGGATCTCCATCG
Organism: Streptomyces sp. ICN903; assembly: GCF_022015835.1. NCBI lineage: Bacteria > Bacillati > Actinomycetota > Actinomycetes > Kitasatosporales > Streptomycetaceae > Streptomyces > Streptomyces sp. ICN903. Next base: position 24,730 of record NZ_JAKMAY010000033.1, read on the forward strand.
AGGTGCCGGGCACCTTGGAGCCGAACCGGATCATGACGCCCTCGTCCGGCTGCACCCGGATGACCAGGGCGTTCTGGCCCAGCTCCCGGGTGTCGGTGGCGTCGAAGGGGGAGTAGGGGGCGCGCTGGAAGACCACCGCGATCTCGGTGACCCGGCGGCCCAGCCGCTTGCCCGTGCGCAGGTAGAAGGGGACCCCCGCCCAGCGGCGGTTGTCGATCTCCAGCTTGATGGCGGCGTAGGTGTCCGTCCGGGAGGCCGGGTCGATGCCCTCCTCCTCCAGATAGCCGGGCACCTTCTCGCCGCCCTGCCAGCCCGCCCGGTACTGGCCGCGCACGGTGTGCCGGCCCAGGTCCCGGGGCAGCCGCACCGCGTTGAGCACCTTCAGCTTCTCGGTGACCAGCGCCTTGGCGTCGAAGGAGACGGGCTCCTCCATCGCGGTCAGGGCCAGCAGCTGGAGCAGATGGTTCTGGATGACGTCGCGCGCGGCGCCGATGCCGTCGTAGTAGCCAGCGCGGCCGCCGATGCCGATGTCCTCGGCCATCGTGATCTGCACGTGGTCCACGTAGGAGCGGTTCCACAGAGGCTCGAACAGCGTGTTGGCGAAGCGCAGCGCCAGGATGTTCTGGACGGTCTCCTTGCCCAGGTAGTGGTCGATCCGGAAGACGTCGGACTGGCGGAAGACCCGGTGGACGACCCGGTTCAGCTCCTGGGCGCTGGCCAGGTCGTGGCCGAAGGGCTTCTCGATGACCGCGCGGCGCCAGGATCCGTCGGGGGCCTCGGACAGCTGGTGCTTCTTGAGCTGCTCCAGGACGGTGGGGAAGAACTTCGGCGGCACCGAGAGGTAGAAAGCGAAGTTGCCCCCGGTGCCGCGGGACTTGTCCAGCTCCTCGATGGTGGACTTCAGCCGGGCGAACGCGTCGTCGTCGTCGAAGACGCCGGGGACGAAGCGCATCCCCTCGCCGAGCTGCCGCCAGACCTCCTCACGGAAGGGGGTGCGGGCGTACTGTTTGACCGAGTCGTGCACGACCTGGCAGAAGTCCTGGTCCTCCCACTCGCGGCGGGCGAAGCCGACGAGGGAGAAACCCGGTGGGAGCAGGCCCCGGTTCGCCAGGTCGTAGATGGCGGGCATCAGCTTTTTTCGTGACAAATCGCCTGTGACGCCGAAGATCACCAGTCCCGACGGCCCCGCGATGCGCGGGAGCCGCCGGTCCTGTGCGTCACGCAGCGGGTTGGCTGCGCTGCTCACCTGCTCTATGCCTCCTTCGGCGCGAGGCGCTTCAGCTCGGCCTCGGTGGAGGCCAGCAGATCGTTCCAGGCCTGCTCGAACTTGTCCACGCCCTCGACCTCGAGCTGCTCGACGACCTCGTCGTAGCCGATGCCGAGCTTCGCGATCGCGTCGAGGTCGGCGCGGGCCTGCTCGTAGGTGCCGCGCACGGTGTCGCCGGTGATCTCGCCGTGGTCGCCGACGGCCTCCAAAGTGGCCTCCGGCATGGTGTTCACCGTGTTCGGTGCGACCAGCCCGGTGACGTAGAGGGTGTCGGGGTAGCTGGGGTCCTTCACACCGGTGGAGGCCCACAACGGGCGCTGCCGGTTGGCGCCGGCGGCCTCCAGGGCCGTCCAGCGGTCGGAGGCGACGACCTCCTCGTACGCCTGGTAGGCCAGCCGTGCGTTGGCCAGCGCCGCCTTGCCGCGCAGCGCCAGCGCCTCGTCGGTGCCCAGGGCCGTCAGCCGCTTGTCGATCTCGGTGTCCACCCGGGAGACGAAGAACGACGCCACGGAGTGGATCTCCGACAGGTCCAGCCCCTTGGTCTTCGCCTGCTCCAGACCCTCCATGTAGGCGTCCATCACCATCCGGTAGCGCTCCAGCGAGAAGATCAGCGTGACGTTGACGCTGATGCCCGCGGCGATGGTCTCCGTGATCGCCGGAAGCCCGGGGGTGGTGGCGGGGATCTTGATCAGGGTGTTGGGGCGGTCCACCAGCCAGGCGAGCTGCTTGGCCTCGGCGACCGTGGGCCGTGTGGCGTGGGCCAGCCGCGGGTCCACCTCGATGGAGACCCGGCCGTCCTGCCCGTTCGTGGCGTCGAAGACCGGGCGCAGGATGTCGGCGGCGTCGCGGACGTCGGCGGTGGTGATCATCCGGATCGCCTCCTCCACCGTCACACCGCGGGAGGCGAGGTCGGCGAGCTGCCGGTCGTAGCCGTGCCCCTCGGAGATCGCCTTCTGGAAGATCGACGGGTTGGTGGTGACACCCACGACGTGCTGCTCGTTCAGCAGCTCGGCGAGGTTGCCGGACGTGATGCGCTGGCGGGACAGGTCGTCCAGCCAGATCGCCACGCCTTCGTCACTCAGGCGCTTGAGTGCGTCTGTCATGAGGAATGCATCTCCTGATCTCGTTGCCTGTTGGCGTCAGCGTGCGGCGGCGGCCACGGATTCCCGGGCGGCGGCGGCGACCGCCTCGCCGGTCAGGCCGAACTCCCGGTAGAGCACCTTGTAGTCGGCCGAGGCGCCGAAGTGCTCCAGGGAGACGATCCGGCCGGCGTCGCCGACGTAGCGGTGCCAGGTCAGACCGACACCGGCCTCCACGGCCACGCGTGCCCGGACCGACGGCGGCAGCACGCGCTCGCGCCAGGTGCGGTCCTGCTCCTCGAACCACTCCAGGCACGGCATCGACACCACCCGGGCGGGCACGCCCTCGGCCTGGAGCGACTCGCGCGCGGCCACGGCGAGCTGCACCTCCGAGCCGGTGGCGATGAGGATCACCTGAGGCTCGCACTCGCGCCCCTGGGAGTCCGAGGCCTCGAACATCACGTACCCGCCGCGGGCGGCGTCCTCGTTGGGCTCGTAGGTCGGCACGTTCTGCCGGGTCAGCGCGATGCCGTGCGGGGCCGGGCGGTCGCCGTGGCGGCGCATGATCTCGCGCCAGGCGATCGCGGTCTCGTTGGCGTCGGCCGGGCGGACCATGTTCAGGCCCGGAATGGCGCGCAGCGCCGCCAGGTGCTCGACCGGCTGGTGGGTCGGGCCGTCCTCGCCCAGGCCGATGGAGTCGTGCGTCCACACGTAGGTGACCGGCAGCCCCATCAGGGCCGCCAGCCGCACCGCCGGGCGCATGTAGTCGGAGAACACCAGGAAGGTGCCGCCGTAGATCCGGGTGTTGCCGTGCAGCGCGATGCCGTTCATGGTCGAGCCCATGGCGTGCTCGCGGATGCCGAAGTGCACCGTGCGGCCGTACGGGTCCGCCTCCGGCAGCGGATTGTCCGCCGGGAGGAAGGAGGAGGAGGCGTCGATGGTGGTGTTGTTGGAGCCCGCGAGGTCGGCGGAGCCGCCCCACAGCTCGGGGATCACACCGCCCAGCTCCTTGAGCACCGCGCCGGAAGCCTTGCGGGTGGCCATGTCCTTGCCGGCGGGGAAGGAGGGCAGCGCCTTCTCCCAGCCCTCGGGCAGCCTCCCGGCGCTGATCCGGTCGAACTCGGCGGCGCGGTCGGGGTTGGCCCCGCGCCACTTGGCCAGTTCGTCCTCCCAGGCCCGGCGCGCCTCGCGGCCGCGGTCCACGACCTTGCGGACGTGCTGGAGGACCTCGTCGGCCACCTCGAAGTCCTTCTCCGGGTCGAAGCCCAGCACCCGCTTGGTGGCCGCGACCTCCTCCTCGCCCAGCGCGGAGCCGTGCGAGGCCTCGGTGTTCTGGGCGTTCGGCGCGGGCCAGGCGATGATCGTGCGGGCGGCGATCAGGGAGGGGCGCTCGGTCTCGGCCTGCGCGGCCTTCAGCGCCGCGTACAGCGCCTGGACGTCGAAGTCGCCGCTGGGCGCCTGCTCGATGCGCTGGACGTGCCAGCCGTAGGCCTCGTAGCGCTTCAGGACGTCCTCGGACAGCGCGGTCGCGGTGTCGCCCTCGATGGAGATGTGGTTGTCGTCGTACAGGGCGACGATGTTGCCCAGCTTCTGGTGGCCGGCCAGCGAGGACGCCTCGGCCGAGACCCCCTCCTCCAGGTCGCCGTCGGAGACGATCGTCCAGATGGTGTGGTCGAAGGGGGAGGCGCCCGGGGCGGCCTCCGGGTCGAACAGGCCGCGCTCGTAGCGGGCGGCCATCGCCATGCCCACGGCGTTGGCGATGCCCTGACCCAGCGGGCCGGTGGTGGTCTCGACCCCGACCGTGTGGCCGTACTCCGGGTGGCCCGGGGTCTTGCTGTCCCAGGTGCGGAAGGCCTTCAGGTCGTCCAGCTCCAGCCCGTAGCCGGACAGGTACAGCTGGATGTACAGCGTCAGGCTGGTGTGGCCGGGGGAGAGGACGAACCGGTCCCGGCCCGCCCACCGCGCGTCGGACGGGTCGTGCCGCATCAGCTTCTGGAAGAGCAGGTACGCCGCCGGAGCGAGGCTCATGGCGGTACCGGGGTGTCCGTTACCGACTTTCTGCACGGCGTCCATCGCCAGGACCCGTACGGTGTCGACAGCCCGCTGATCCAGTTCGGTCCACTCGAGATCTGTGGTGGTCGGCTTGGTGCTCACCCTGCGTCAGGGCTCCTCTCCACATGTCGAAGGCCGGTGTCTGTCAGGTCACACCGGGCGGTGTCGAGCGTACCCTCGCCAGGGTTCCCTCTTTCGGCCCGCTCACCCTTTGGGAAGCGGGGAGAACGAACCATTTGAAATCGGGCGCCCCATGGGCCTCACCTGGGCATCTGTGGGGCGCCGGGCGCACATGAGCGCGACCTCGCGGTGCCGCGCGAGGCCCCGCGCACCCCCTGCCCGCGCC
>NZ_JAKMAY010000330.1:0-5799 GCF_022015835.1 Streptomyces sp. ICN903
GCCCTGCGTCTGCACCTGTGCGGCCTGCCCCTGTGCGGCGTGCCCCTGCTCGGCCTGCCCCTGTGCGGCGGGGGGCGCGGGCTGGGCGGCCGGCGGTGCTGCCGGCCGGGACGACGGCTCGGGGCCTTCCGGCTCGATCTTCCGCAGCAGGGTCGTCGACTCGTCCTTCGGCGCCGCCTCGGGTGCGGGGGCGGGCGTGGGGGCCTGGAGGTCGTAGTCCTCCGGCGGGCTGTCGGTCGGTGTCCTGGGCGCGGCGGCGTCGTTCGCGGCGGACCGGTCGGCCGGCGGGTGCGGCACGGGGGCGCCGGCCGCGTGCTCTCCGGCGGCGCCCTCGTTCTCGGTGCTCACAGCTCTCTCCTCAGGTACACGACAGTCACACGCCTGTCCGGGGACGGCGTGCGTATTCAGGTGTATGGCGTCAAGCTTCTCCCACCGCACGTCAGACCGGCGTAAGCGCACCCGTCCGAACGGACGCCCGGGCCGCCGCGCACGGGGCGGGGTGGCACCATAACGCGGTGAGCCCTGACCAGCCCCAGAGGTCGGCCGGATCCCGCCGCCCCATCTCCGTCGTCGCCCACCGAGGAGCCTCCGAGGACGCTCCCGAACACACCCTGGCCGCGTACCGCAGAGCCGTCGAGGACGGCGCCGACGCGCTGGAGTGCGACGTGCGGCTCACCGCCGACAAGCACCTGGTGTGCGTCCACGACCGCCGCGTCAACCGTACCTCCAACGGCCGCGGCGCCGTCTCCTCGCTGGAGCTGGCCGAACTGGCCGAACTGGACTTCGGATCCTGGAAGGGCCGGCTCGGCGACGAGGAGTCGCCCGAGACCGAAAGCCGCGAGCACACCTCCGTCCTCACCCTGGAGCGGCTGCTGCGCCTGGTGGAGGAGCAGGCCTCCGCGGGGCGCCGGGTGGAGCTGGCCATCGAGACCAAGCACCCCAGCCGCTGGGCGGGTCAGGTGGAGGAGGAGCTACTGCGGGTGCTGGCCCGCCACGATCCGGCCATCCCGGTGCGCGTGATGAGCTTCTCGGCGCGCTCCCTGCACCGGATACGGGCCGCGGCGCCGTGGATCCCCACCGTCTACCTGATGCAGTTCCTGCTGCCGCGCCACCGCGACGGGAAGCTGCCGCCGGGCGTGGGGATCGCCGGGCCGAGCATCCGGATCCTGCGCAACCACCCCGAGTACGTGGCGTGGGCGCACCGGGAGGGCCACCGGGTGCACGTGTGGACGGTGGACGACCCGGCCGACGTGGAGCTGTGCGCGCTGCTCGGCGTGGACGCCATCATCACCAACCGGCCCCGGCGCGTACTGGCCCAGCTGGAGGAGATGTTCCGGGACTGAGACGGAACGGGTCGGGGGCTGAGACGGGCCGGAGGCTGAGGCGGGGCCGGACGGGGGCCGTGGGCGGGCGGCCGGCGCACTACGGCGCACTCCCGTCCGCCGGTGGTGAACGGGCGGTGAGGGCTGCGTCACGGTACCGGGCCGGGCGGTTTCCGCCACCGGGCGAAAGGGCATCCATCACGTGGCGTGGGGCGAACAAGGAGGTCTCGGGGGTGGCGTTGGTGGTTGCACAGGAGGCGCCGACGTCGTCGACGATGGCCGTACCCCACGGTCCTGCGGGCGTGGGGGCGGCGAGGCGCCGGATGCGCGAGGAGCTTCTCGGCTCCGGTACGCCCGAAGCCGTCGTGGACGACGCGGTTCTCATTCTTTCCGAACTTCTCAGCAACGCGTACCGGCACGCCAGACCGATCGGTGTGAGCGACTGCGTACGCGCGGCCTGGGGCCGCACGGCCGACGGCGGGGTGAGCGTCTCCGTCACCGACGGCGGGGGCCCGACCAGACCCCGGCCGTCCAACCCGTCGGTGACCGCGCGCGGCGGCAGAGGGCTGTCGATCATCACCTCGCTCGCCAGCGACTGGGGTGTGCGCGACGACCGCGGCGGTCGCGGTCGCGGCCACGGCCACGGCGGGGTGACGGTCTGGGCGGTGGTGGCGCCTTCGGAGGACGACGCGTTCTCCTCCTCGATGCGCTTCGACCTGTCGGAGCTGGAAGGTCTGGAGGACCTCTGAGGTAGTCGTTCCGGGTGGTCTCCCCCGCGTACGCGTCCCGCCCCGGCCCCAAGGGCTAGGCTCGCGCCGAAAGCGTCCTTAACGACCGGGAGACCCCACCCCATGGCCAAGAAGCGCCGACCCCAGACCAAGGCCGCCAAGCCGCAGCTCGCCGACGGTGAGATCCCCGTCGTCGGCGCCCGCGAGCCCTGCCCCTGCGGATCCGGCCGCCGCTACAAGGCCTGCCACGGGCGCGCCGCCGCGCAGGCGGTGACCGAGCTGGTGCGCCGCCCGTTCGAGGGGCTGCCCGGGGAGTGCGACTGGGTGGCGCTGCGCGAGCTGGTGCCGGCCGCGACGGTGCCGCTGAAGCTGAAGGAGGAGCTGCCCGGGGACGTCCCCTCGGTGACGCTGGCCACCGTCCTGCCGATGGCCTGGCCCGCGCTGCGCCGCACGGACGGAGCCGTGCTGCTGGGCGTGCAGAACGACACCCCCTCCGGCGACCTCAGCCGCGACCTGGCCGACGTTCTGCGGCGGGCCCTGACGGCGAAGCCGGGCACCCCGGTGGCCGCCGAGCGCATCCCCGCCGACGCCCCGCGCCTGCAGGACCTGCTGGACCTCGACACGCCCTTCGTGCCCGAGGTGCACAGCGGCTTCGAGTTCTGGGTGGAGGACGCCGACAACCAGAGTCCGGAGGTCGCCGCCTCGCTGGAGCGCGCCAACTCCGCCGCCCTGCCCACCGCCCGGCTGGAGGGAGTGGAGGCCGCCTACTGGTGCGAGACCCCGGATAAGAACCACCTGCGCTGGGTCATGCCGCACCCGGAGGAGCGGCTGCTGGACGCGCTCGCCCGGCTGCACGCGGCGGGGGCGTCGTCGCTGGGCGAGGGCACGCGGCTGGTCGGCTCCTTCCGGGCGCACGGCCTGATGGTCCCGGTGTGGGATCTGCCGAGCGCGATGGGCGCGCAGGAGTGCGAGAAGCCGGCCGCGGCCTTCGCGGAACGGCTCGCCGAGGCACTGGAGTCCACCGATCCGCTCACCGCGGAGGAGCGCCGGGCGCGCAGTGGATTCACAAATCGCCAGATCACTCTCAACTGACAGACGAATTCCGGCTGTTGAGGGAAGAAAAAGGCAAGTGATTCCCGTCACAGCGGGACGTACTCGCAGGTAGACAGGCGGCCGGAAGCCATCGGTGGAATTTGCGAACGGGCCGTTACTTGTTACGGTTCTTTCAGCCCGGTCGCTGGTGCATCCCCCGTCGCCAGCGACCGGGTCTTTTCATGCCCGCACTTCCCGCATACGGGTTCGGCGCGTGCGGCCGACCGTTCAACTCCCCGATTTCCGCGAGGGACCGGCGGGCCGGGCGTCCTCTGCGCCGCCTTTGCCGTCCCCGCTCTCCCCGGCTTCACCGGCGCCCCCGGTTCCACCCCCGGTTTCGCTGCCGGAACGCAACAGCAGCCCCTCCCCGTCCGGGGCCGCGACCTCCGCCACCGCCGTGTAGGACCCGCCGCCCGGGGAGTTTCCCTTCACCGGCCGGTGCGGGGTGTCGCACACGCCCTCCCGGCCGCCGGCGGGCAGCTCGCAGGGGACGGCGAGCGCCTGCCCGCCGGGGCCGAGCAGGCTCAGGGCGCCGTGCAGCGCCTCACCCGTGGTGTTCCGGTGGTACATCCGCCCCCAGACGGCGCCGTCCCGCGTCAGGACGCAGGTCTGCGCGCGCAGACCTCGCGGGGAGACGGCCCAGGAGCCGCAGTAGGCCGAGGTCTCCGGCAGGTCCGCGCCGGACGGTTCGGGCGGCTCGGGCGAGAGGAGCCCGTCCGGAAGGGGGAGCGGGGAGCGTTCGGGCGCGGAGCCGGTGGCGGGGCCGACGGGGTCGGCGGTGACGCCTGCGGCGGCCGTACGTCCGTCGCCCGGCCGCCGCTCGTCCGGTCCGGCGGTCGCGGCGGTGAGCGGCAGGGACGCCGCGAGGGCGATCCCGGCGGCGAGCGCGGTCACACGGAGACTGGAGGCGCGCTGCCGCGGCTCGTACATGGGGTCCACCTGCAACTCGCTGGAGGGAAGGGACTCTTCGGCGGCCCGAACATACCGGGACGAAGAAGGCGCCCCGGCGGACAGACCGCCTGTTTCCCTCCAACCCAGGCGCACCGCCACCCGTACGAGTGAGCGGGGCCGGACCTGCGGGGCCGAACCCGTGGGGGCCGGACCCGCGGAACCGAACCGGTCGGCCGGTCAGTACGCCAGCCGGCTGCCCGTGTCCGGGACGGCCGCGCTAGCCCGCACCAGCACGTCCACCAGCGGCTCCATCCTCGGCAGCCACGGCACACCGCCCCCGCGCAGGGTGGCGCGGGGGCCGACGCCCAGCGCGGCCGGGGGCCGCTCCCAGCGCAGCTGCCCCGCGCCGGTGCGCGACGGCGGCAGGGCCACATAGCCGCCCTCGCCGTGGAACCGCAGCGAGCTGGGCACCCAGTCCTGGGCGTGGAGCAGCTCGCCCAGCTCCTCCAGGTCGTACGGCGCCACCAGCAGCGTGCAGCGGGTCGGGCTCGCGATCACCGGCCCGGTGCGCAGCCCGAGCCGGTCGAACTCCTCCAGCGCCCGGGCCCCGGCGGCCGCCGGGAGGCTCAGCGCGCAGGGGGCGCGGCCGCCGGTGGCCAGCAGGACCGGCGCGTCGGGCCGGTTGGTCCACCACCAGCGCACCATGCGCTCGTCGGTGGTGGCAGCCGGCAGTTCGGGGTCGAAGGGGTGCGCACCGGGCACCACGCAGTCGGGCCGGGGACAGGAGCAGCGCCCCCGAGGCTGCCCCGACTGGCGTGCGGTCAGGCGCCTGGACTCCCGCGGCGCCACACCGGGCAGCACGGGCCACCCCCACCGTGTCGCGCACACGAGCGCCGCGTCGCGCAGCGCCCAGCGGGTCATGCGTCGCCTTCCGAGGATCTCGCGCATCAGCGCTCGTTCCTTTCCGTAACGCCATGGATCGACAAATACGTCGACAAGCACACTGACTAAGGACTCAGCAGGACCAGAAGGCCGATCGCGGTCTTCCGGTCCCTCACACCTGTTACACCTGTGGATCTCGTGTGACCGCGCCCGGGCCTCCGGGCAGTGCGTCACCGTGCTGTTCTCCGCGGCCGTGGCCGGGGCGTTCGCGAACCGGGCGCGGATCGCGGCGTGACGGCACACACCGGACGCCGCTCGCGCTCGCCCGTACCGCCGTACCGTCCGGCGGTCCTCCGCCTGCCGTGCTCCGGTCCTCCCGGCGCGTACGAGGACGCGCCTCGTTCCCACTGCGTGGGACGCACGGACTCGCCGCCGGGTTCCGCCGGAACCCGCTCGCGCTCGCCCGCCCGGTCCCTCCTGCCGTGGGTAACCGTGTACCCACGTCAATCGTGATGACGCGCTGCCGTACCGGGAGTCAGTCGACCGCGCACCGCCTGACACAGGGTACGTTTTCGGCCAAGCTTGTGACCACCCCCGCGACACCTTCGGATGTGCCGGGAGCGGTGATCGGGCCCGGATCCCAAACCGGTCGACGGGGGACATCCGCGGCCTGCCGGGGCGATGCTGGACACCCGTTACCACGGCGTGTACACCTGAAGACATTGATAGCGGAGCAGCACGACATGGGGGTTTGCGATGCTATTGACGACGCTGGTCCGCACTGAGGGCAGCCACCCATGAGCGCCCAGCAGCCGCCGAAACTGGCCGGAATCGAACCAACTTCCCCCCTTCCCCAGCACACTGTTCCGCCCGCCGCGGCCGCG
>NZ_JAKMAY010000331.1:0-5798 GCF_022015835.1 Streptomyces sp. ICN903
ACCCCGGCCGGCTCCCCTCCTCCCCCACCGGAACGCGACCGGAGGGCGCGGGGCGCCGCCGCCGGGCCGGATCCGGTGATCCACCGCTCACGGTGCGGAAGCGATCCTGCACACACCGGTCCCACAACCGCCGCGGCGGAGTTAACGTCAAGGACAGGGCACGACGACAACCGGGCGGCACCCGGGCGACCGAGAGGGCACGCGCACGATGAGCATCGGCGGCGATGGCGGTTACGAGGACGACGTCGTCGACGCGTACGACGAGCCCCGGCGGCAGCCCGTCCGGGTGGGCCGCAGCATGGTGACGGTGGTGGGCGTCGTCGTCCTGCTGATCGCGGCCATCGCATTCGCCAACAGAGGCGGTGACGGCACCCCGCCGGACGGCGGCGGCCCGCGGGCCCGTGAGGACGCCCGGCCCACCGCCCCCACCGGCGAACGCCCCGTCACCGAGCGGTCGAACGGCGTGCCCTCGGGCTTCCCCCGCACCGAGCAGGGCGCGCAGAGCGCCGCGGCCAACTACGCGGTGGCGCTGGGCGGTACGGGCATGTTCGAGACCGAGCACCGGCACATGCTCGTCGACACCCTCTACACCCCCGAAGCCGCCGCACGCGTCAAGGAGCGGCAGGACAGGGCCTATTCGGAGGCCCTCTTCGAGCGCATAGGGCTCACACCCGAGGGCGAGGCCCCCGAGGGCACGACCTTCGTCTCGCGCACCGTCCCCGTCGGCACCAGCGTGACGGAGTACACCGAGGACGACGCCACCGTCGAGGTCTGGTACACGGGCCTGATCGGCATGGCCGGCGAGGAGTCGACCATCCCCGTGACCACCACCTGGAAGACCTGGACCTTCCGGCTCCGGTGGGCCGGATCCGACTGGAAGATCACCGAGGACTCCCAGAAGGACGGCCCCGCCCCCGTACCGGGCGACATCCGGGCCTCCACAGCCGAGGACATCAGCAGGGCCGTCGAGGAGTACGGAGGGTTCACCTATGCCCGTTGACCGAGCCAGCCGCCGCGCCCTGTCGCTCGCCGGACTCCTGGCGGGCCTGCAGGCCGCCGGAGTCTGGCTGGCCGCCCGCGCGGCAGCCGACGAGCCGACGTCCCCGCCGGACGACGAGGAGCCGGACCGCAGCGTGTGCGAGAACGTCCCCGGCTCCGCCCAGGACGTCTGCGAACAGGGCGAGAGCGCCACCGACGGCTCAGGCGGCGCCGACTCCGACCCCCTGTCCACCCTCGACCCCCTCGCCTCCCTCGCCCAGGGCTGCGCCGAGGCCGCCGCCTGGATCGTCGACAAGCTCTCCGAGGCCGTCTCCTCCACCGCCACCGTCGACTTCACCAACCCCGCCTTCCTGCGCCAGTACGCCGTCGTCTTCGCCGCCTCGACGATCCTCACCCTCGTGCTGTGGCTGCTGGCCGTCGCCAAGCGCGCCGTCCGCGGCATCCCCCTCACCGAGGCCCTCACCGAGGCCATCGGCTTCCTGTGGCTGACGGTCCTCGCCTCCGCCTTCACCCCCCTGATCCTCTACACCCTGGTCACCGCGACCGACGCCGTCACCGACGTGATCGCCGCGGGCACCGGGTCCGACACCGACAAGTTCTTCGGCTCCTTCTCCGAGGCCCTGAAGAAGGGCGACGACATCGGCGGCGGCCCGATCATGCTGATCGTCGTCTCCCTCGTCTCCGTCCTCGCCGCCGGCGTCCTCTGGCTCGAACTCGTCATCCGCGCAGCCCTGCTGTACGTCGGCGCCCTGCTGGGCACGGTCGTCTACGCCGGGCTCGTCGACAAGAACCTGTGGGGCCACGTACGCCGCTGGGCGGGCATCATGATCGCGGTGATCCTCGTCAAGCCGGTCATCGTCATCGTCCTCGGCCTCGCCGGTGCGCTCGCCTCCGACGAGGGGCCGAACGCCTTCTCCGCGATCGTCTCCGGTCTGGCGATCATCCTGCTCGCCATCTTCGCCAGCGCCATGATCTACCGCTTCGTCCCCGGTTTCGGCGACGAGATCGTCCGCCAGCGCAACGCCAGCGCCGATCCCGCCTCCCGCACGGCCGCCGCCGTCGTCTCCTCCCCCGCCGCGATGCTCCGCCAGGGCATCACCACCCACAGCGCCCGCGGCGGCGCCGAGGGCGGCAGCGGCGGCGGACAGTCCGGTGCCACCCCCCGGCCCGCCAACCCGGTCTCCGGCGGTGTGGCCGCCCACGCCTCGCGCGGCGACCGGACCTCCTCCCGGCCCACCGCGCCGCCCCCGCCCCGCACGGGCAGCGGCGGCGGCACCACCAGCAACCGCACCGGAGGTGATCGCGGATGACGACCCCGTCCCACACCGTCGCTCCGCGCCGCACGTACATGATCGGGCGCGCCCGTCCCAACGCCGTCGTCGGCAGGAACCGGGAGACGGGCGAGATCGCGCTGATCATCGCGGGCGCCTTCCTCGGCATGATGAGCGGGCTCCTGGTCCCCGTCCTGTCGCTGCGCATCGCCCTGCTGGTCGGCTTCCCGCTGCTCGCCCTGGCCGCGGTGTACGTCCCCTACAACGGCCGGACGTACTACAAGTGGTTCGAGATCAACCGCAGTTACCGGCGCCTGCTGCGCCGCGGCACCACCTACCGCTCCACCGCCGCCGAGGCCGGCACCCGGCTGGACGGCACCGAGGTGGACATCCCCGCGCCCCCCGGCGTCGGCCGGGTCAACTGGCTGTCCGCGCCCTTCGGGCCCGACGAGATCGCCGTGCTGCTCCACGCCGACCGCCGCACCGTCACCGCCGCCATCGAGATCGAGGGACCGGGCGTGGGCCTGCGCGACAGCGAGGACCAGGAGGCCCTCGTCGACCGCTTCGGCACCCTCCTCAAGCACGTGGCCAACGGCGACGGCTTCGTCACCCGCCTCCAGATGCTCGCCCGCACCCTCCCCGCCGACCCCGACGCCCACGCCAAGGACGTCGCGCAGCGCGGCGACGAGCGGGCCGCGCCCTGGCTGCGCGACTCCTACGAGCAGCTGCTGTCAATGGTCTCCACCTCCAGCGAGCAGCACCGCGCCTACCTGGTGGCCTGCATGCACTACACCCGCGACCTGGCCGCCGAGGCCACCGCGATCGCCAAGGCCACCCGCGCCTCCACCGGCCGCCGCCTCACCCGCGACGAGGGCCTGGCCGTCGTCATGGCCCGCGAGCTGACCGACATCTGCGCCCGCCTGGCCGAGGCCGACATCCGGGTGCGGCAGCCGCTGGGCCAGTCCCGCATGGCGTCCCTGATCCACTCCATGTACGACCCGGACCACCCCATCGACCACATCCAGGCCATGAGCCGCCGCAACGCCTGGCCCGCCGAGCTGGACGCCTCCGAGCCCACCCACCTCCAGGCCAAGACCCGCGAGTCCGCCACCCGCGCCCCCTGGTGCCACGCCACCGCCTGGGTCAAGGAGTGGCCGATGACCCCCGTGGGCGTCAACTTCCTCGCCCCGCTGCTGGTCCACACCCCCGACGTGATCCGCACCGTCGCCGTCTGCATGGACCTGGAGCCGACCGAGGTCGCCATCGAGCGCATGCTGACGGAGAAGACCAACGACGCCGCCGAGGCCAGCCGCGCCGCCAAGATGAACCGCACCGTCGACCCGCGCGACGTGGCCGCCCACAGCCGCGTCGACCAGCGCGGCGAGGACCTCGCCTCCGGCGCCGCGGGCGTCAACCTCGTCGGCTACATCACCGTCTCCTCCCGCAACCCCGACGCCCTGGCGCGCGACAAGCGCACGATCCGGGCATCGGCCGGAAAGAGCTACTTGAAGCTGGAGTGGTGCGACCGGGAGCATCACCGTGCGTTCGTGAACACCCTGCCGTTCGCGACCGGCATCCGCCGCTGAGGAGGCGCAACACCATGGCCGCGTTCGATCCGCTGACCGCCGTCACCGACGCCTTCACCAGCTTCGTCTTCGGCAAGACCGAGACCACCCGCCTGCCCGTGCGCACCTCCACGGGCCAGGCCCAGGCCGTCTACCTGCCCACCGCCGCGCCCGGACTGGGCGACTCCGGCGTGATCATCGGCCGCGAGGTCTACAGCGGCAAGGGCTACATCTACGACCCCTTCCAGCTCTACGGCCAGCAGCTCCCGGCCCCCCACTGGCTGGTTCTCGGCGAGTCCGGCAACGGCAAGTCGGCGCTGGAGAAGACGTACATCCTGCGCCAGCTGCGCTTCCGCGACCGCCAGGTCGTCGTCCTGGACGCCCAGGGCGAGGACGGTGTCGGCGAGTGGAACCTGATCGCCGAGCAGATGGGCGTCACCCCCATCCGCCTGGACCCGATGGCCGCGCTCGACCAGGGCATCCGCCTCAACCCGCTGGACCCGTCCATCACCACCACCGGCCAGCTCGCCCTGCTGCGCACCATCATCGAGGTCGCCATGGGCCACGGTCTCGACGAGCGCGCCGGCTTCGCGCTGAAGGTCGCGCACTCCTACGTCAACGACACCGTCACCGGACGCCAGCCCGTCCTCACCGACATAGTCGAGCAACTGCGCCATCCGGAGCCGGAGTCGGCCGAGGCGATGAACGTCGCCCTGGAGGACGTGCGGGCCTGGGGGCTGGACGTGGCCCTCGTCCTGGACCGCCTGGTCGACGGCGACCTGCGCGGCATGTTCGACGGCCCGACGACGGTGGGCATCGACCTCGACGCGCCCCTGATCGTCTTCGACCTCTCCCACATCGACCGCAACTCCATCGCCATGCCGATCCTGATGGCCATCGTCGGCGTCTGGCTGGAGCACACCTGGATCCGCCCCGACCGCAAGAAGCGCATCTTCCTGGTCGAGGAGGCGTGGCACATCATCAACAGCCCGTTCGTCGCCCAGCTCTTCCAGCGCCTGCTGAAGTTCGGCCGGCGTCTGGGCCTGTCGTTCGTCGCGGTCGTCCACCACCTGTCGGACGTCGTCGACGGAGCGGCGGCCAGGGAGGCGGCAGCCATCCTCAAGATGGCGTCCACCCGCACCATCTACGCCCAGAAGGCCGACGAGGCCCGGGCCACCGGAAAGGTGCTGGGTCTGCCGCGCTGGGCGGTGGAGATCATCCCCACGCTCACCCCCGGCATCGCCGTCTGGGACGTCAACGGCAACGTCCAGGTCGTCAAACACCTGGTCACCGAGGCCGAGCGCCCGCTGGTGTTCACCGACCGCGCCATGACCGAATCCTCCACGCCCGACTCCCCGTCCGGCTCTCCCTCCGACCCCTCCCAGCGCTCGCCGATGAAGGACACCCTGGCCGACGAACTCGACGCCGAGACCGAGTCCCGGGCCGCCGCGATGGAGCGGCTCGCACGCGCCGACGAGACGGTGGCCTGACGGTGGCCCGGGGCCACGACAGAACACCGGGGACGCAGGGCGGCGGTACGGGCGCCCCGCCGGAGAGGGGCATCCCGGACGGCCTGCTGCTCGGTCTCATGGGCTTCCTGCTGGGCGTCACCGTCCTGTGCTGGACGGCCGCCGGGCTGGCCGGCCTCCTCGCCCACGGAGCATGGCCGCAGGGCATCACCTTCGTCCACACCCCGGCGGCCATGCGCGCGCTCGTCTCCGAACCGGGCGACCTGGCCGCCGCCTGGCCCGGCGCGCAGGCGGAGGCCCTGCCGGGGCCGGGCCTGTTCTGGGGGATCCTCATCGGCCAGGCGATGGTCCTGACGGTCCTGGGCTTCTTCGCCGCCGGCGCCGTGGCCCGACGGCGCGCCCTGCGCGCCGCGCGGCGGGCCGCCCGGCAGGCGGCCCCGTACAAGGACGCCCCGCCCGCGCCCCACGGGACAGCCTCGGCGCCTCTCCCCGCC
>NZ_JAKMAY010000332.1:0-5797 GCF_022015835.1 Streptomyces sp. ICN903
GCGCCGGACCTGTGCGGTGGGGGATCATCGGGGGCATGACAGCCGATGAGGGAACCGGGGAAGCAGAGGAAGCGCGCGGGGACATCGAAGCCGGGTCCGCCGGAAACGCCGGGGACGCCGATGCCGAGCGGGCCCGCAGGCTCGCGGCGTGGACCGCGGCGCGGCGGAAGCTGTCCGACGGCCCGGTGGACGGGACGATCGCCGGCCGGCTGGCCCGGCTCGCGGAGGAGGGCGCCGAGGTCTGCGACCTGGACGGCAGCCCCGACATCTACGGCGACGGGATCGTCGCCCGCCTGGAGGAGCGCACCGCCGCCGCGCTGGGCCACGAGGCCGCCGCGTTCTTCCCCACCGGCACCATGGCCCAGCAGGTCGCCCTGCGCTGCTGGGCGGGCCGCACCGGCAACCCGGTCGTCGCCCTGCACCCGGTGGCGCACCCCGAGCGCCACGAGCGGGGCGCACTGGGACTGCTGAGCGGGCTGAGCACCGTGCACCCCACCGCCGAGCCGCGCCTGCCCACCGCCGGGGAGGTGCGGGAGCTGGAGGAGCCCTTCGGCACGCTGATGCTCGAACTCCCGCTGCGCGACGCCGGTTTCGTGCTGCCCACCTGGGAAGAGCTGGTGGCGGTGGTGGAAGCCGCGCGGGAGCGGGACGCGGTGGTGCACTTCGACGGGGCGCGGCTGTGGGAGTGCGCCGCGCACTTCGGACGCACGCTCCCGGAGATCGCCGCTCTGGCCGACAGCGTGTACGTCTCCTTCTACAAGTCCCTGGGCGGCCTCTCGGGCGCCGCCCTGGCCGGTCCCGCCGACTTCGTGGCGCAGACGCGCGCCTGGCGGCACCGCTACGGCGGGCAGGTCTTCCAGCAGTGGCCCGCCGCGCTGTCCGCCCTGGTGGGGCTGGAGCGGGAGCTGCCCCGGCTGCCGGGGTACGTCGCACAGGCCAGGATGGTCGCGGCGGCGCTGCGGGAGGGGCTGGCGGAGGCCGGGGTGCCGTGGTTCCGGGTCCATCCGGCCGAGCCGCACACCCACCAGTTCCAGGTGTGGCTGCCGTACGGCGCCGACGGGCTGACGGAGGCGGGGGTGCGGCAGGCGGAGGAGGAGGGGACGGTGCTGTTCCGTGTCTGGGACACGCCGGGTACGCCCGGCCCGCCCGGAACGGCCGTGGCCGAGGTGACGGTGGGTGCCCCGGGGCTGCGCTGGGGGCCGCGGGACGTACGCGACGCTCTGTACGGCTTCCTCGCCCGCGTCCCGGAGCGGGGCTGATCCCCGGGAAAGGCCCCGGCCGCTCAGGCGCCCTTGCCACCCGCCCGCACCAGCCCCGTCTCGTACGCCAGCACCACCGCCTGCACCCGGTCGCGCAGTTCCAGCTTGGTGAGGATGCGGCCCACGTGCGTCTTGACGGTGGCCTCCGAGAGCACCAGGCGCCGGGCGATCTCGCCGTTCGACAGCCCCTGGGCGACCAGCAGCAGCACCTCGTGCTCGCGGTCCGTCAGCCGCTCCAGCTCCTTGGGGACGGACCGGTCGGAGGCGGCGGGCAGCAGGGAGGCGAAGCGGTCGAGGAGGCGGCGGGTGGTGGAGGGGGCGACCACCGCGTCGCCGCTGTGGACGGCGCGGATCGCGGCCAGCAGCTCGCCCGGCGGCACGTCCTTGAGCAGGAATCCCCCGGCCCCGGCCCGCAGGGCGGAGAAGGCGTACTCGTCGAGGTCGAAGGTGGTCAGGATCAGCACCCGGGGGCTGCCGGGGCCGCCCTCGCCCCCCTCGCAGATGCGGCGGGTGGCCTCGACCCCGTCGAGGCGGGGCATCCGCACGTCCATCAGCACCACGTCGACGGCCGTGGCGCGGAGCTTGGCCAGCGCCTCGGCGCCGTCCCCGGCCTCGGCCACGACCTCCATGTCGGGCTGGGCGTCCAGCACCATGCGGAAGCCGGTGCGCAGCAGCGCCTGGTCGTCGACGAGCATCACACGGACGGTCATGGTCTCCCCTGGGGCGGTTTCGTGGGGTGGTGGGACGGGTGCGGGCGGCGCGGCGGCGGGCGGCGCGGCGGTGAACGCTCCGGCGGCAGGCGGCCCCGCGGCGGACGGAGCGCTCCGCGCGGGACCGTTCACGCGGTGCTCTTCAGCGGCAGCACCGCGCTGATCCGGAAGCCGCCGCCGGGCCGGGGCCCGGCGTCCAGGCTGCCGCCGACCATGCCGACGCGCTCGCGCATGCCGATCAGTCCCTGGCCGAGCCCGTCCAGCCCGCCGACCTCGTACAGCTCACGCTGCGCGCCGCGGCCGTCGTCCTCGGCCAGCAGGGTCAGATCGTCGGCGCCGTAGGTCAGCCGCACCGTCGCGCCGACGTCGGGGCCGCCGTGCTTGCGGGTGTTGGTCAGAGCCTCCTGCACGATGCGGTACGCGGTCAGCTCGACGCTGCTGGGCAGCGGCCGGGGGGTGCCCTCGATGCGGAAGTCCACGGTCAGGCCCGCGCCGCGCACCTGCTCGACGAGGTCGGCGAGCTGCTCGACACCGGGCTGGGGCACGTACTCGCCGCTCTCGGAGTGCTCCCCGGTGCGCAGCACGCCCAGCAGTCTGCGCATCTCCGACAGCGCCTGGCGCCCGGTGCCGGAGATGGTCTCCAGAGCCTGCCGGGCCTGCTCGGGCGCGGTGTCCATGACGTAGGCGGCACCGTCGGCCTGGACGACCATCACCGAGACGTTGTGCGCGACCACGTCGTGCAGCTCGCGCGCTATCCGGGCCCGCTCGGCGGCGACGGCGACCTTGGCCTGTGCCTCGCGCTCGCGCTCCAGGCGGGCGGCCCGCTCCTCCAGCTGCGCGTAGTAGGCGCGCCGGGTGCGCAGCGAGTCGCCCATCACCCAGGCCAGCAGGAAGGTGGCGGTGAGGAAGACCGTGCCCAGCACCGCGGCGGCGGTGCCCTGGCCCTCGTTGGGCCAGCGCAGGGTGTGGACGGTGGGCGCGGCCAGTGCGCCGGCGAGGGCGAGTCGGGAGGCCCAGCGGACGTTGCGGGAGGCGTTGGTGAAGACGATCACCAGCAGGGCGAAGTTGGCCGGCACCGGGAACGCGCCCGTCACCACCTCCGCCAGCCCCGCCCCGGCGGCCAGCAGCAGCATCTTCTCCGGCGCCCGGCGCCGCAGGGCCACCACGGTGCACAGGACCAGGACGATCGGGACGGAGGCGGCCTGCTGGACGTCCCCCTGCCCCAGCGACTCGGCCGACGGCGGATGCGTCATGATCCCTACGAGCCACACGGCCGACATCACCAGCAGGACGGCGGCCCACGCCCCGTCGACGAGGGTGGGGTGCCTGCGTAGGAACTCGTAGAGCCGGTGCACATAACCCAGCGTAGGCAGACCGGGTACGCGCGGGGGTCAACCGGACGGCCGATCCCCCGCCTCCCCGTGTACTCCCCAGGGTGGAGGCATCGGGATCCCGCGGGGCTGGAGCAGCCAGGTGAAGGCGCCCAGGCCCGCCGGGTCGGTCAGCTCGGCGGCCTCGCCGGCACGGCCCAGCAGCCGTACGTACGCGGCCGGGTCCCGCGAGGCCAGGGCGAGCGGCGGCCGCCCGCCGCTCACGCCCAGGGCGCGCAGCGCCTCGCGCTGGGTGAGCGGCAGGCCCGGGCCGGTCACCGGGGCCCCGGCGCGCTCGGCCGCCGCCGCGCACGCGTCGAGGGCGACATGGGCGGTCAGGTCGCACCGGCCGTCGGGGACGGGCCGCACCTCGCGGCCCTCCCGGTAGCCGGTGAGGGTGCCCAGCGGGGGGCGGGCGGCGCGGGTGTGGGCGTAGTCGACGGCGACGGCCAGCCCGCGCTCCAGGCAGGACACCGCCCGCGCCCAGGCCGCGTCGCGGGGACGGCCGATCTCCGCGCGCAGCCCCGGCGCGGGCGGCAGCGGCCACCAGCGGTCCAGCCACCGGGCGTCCTCGCCGCTCACCGGCTCGCCCGGGTGCTCGGTGCCGTCGGCGTCCACCAGGACGTACCGGGGGACGCCGTCCCCGCCGGTCTCGGCGACGTCGAGGGGTACGTCGTCCAGCCACTCGTTGGCGAACAGCAGCCCGCTCACGCCGCGCGGCGGTTCGGCGGACCAGGCGACGGCCGGGTCGAGCCCCTCCGGCCTGGGAGCGCGTTCGACGGCGTGGGGGCGCACCCGTGCGGCCAGATCGCCGGGCTGCCCGGGCAGCGCCGCCAGTACGCCGGTCAGCAGTTCGCCGCGGCCGGCGCCGTAGTCGATCAGCGCCAGTTCGGCGGGGTGCCCCAGCACCCCGTCCACGCGCCGCAGCAGCTCGGCCACCGCGCCCGCAAACAGCGGCGAGGCGTGCACGGAGGTGCGGAAGTGGGCGGCGGGGGCGTGGCGCACGAAGAAGCCCTCCGGGCCGTAGAGCGCCTCCTCGGCCGCCTCCCGCCAGCGTCGCGGGCCCCCCGCCGTTCCTGCTGCCGCCCCCGCCGCTCGCCGCCTCACTTGTCGATGTCGCCGACGACGAAGAACATCGATCCCAGGATCGCCACCATGTCGGACACCAGCGTGCCCGGCAGCAGTTCGGAGAGCACCTGGACGTTGTTGTACGAGGCCGAGCGGAGCTTGAGCCGGTACGGGGTCTTCTCCCCCTTGGAGACCAGGTAGTAGCCGTTGATGCCCAGCGGGTTCTCCGTCCAGGCGTAGGTGGCGCCCTCCGGTGCCTTGAGCACCTTGGGCAGCCGCTGGTTGACCGGGCCGGGCGGCAGCTCGGCGAGGCGGTCCAGGCAGGCGTCGGCGAGGTCGAGGGAGTTGCGGGTCTGCTCCAGCAGCACCTCGAAGCGGGCCAGGCAGTCCCCCTCGGTGCGGGTGACGACCCGCAGCACGTCCGCCAGCTCCCCGTACGCCAGGTAGGGCTCGTCGCGGCGCAGGTCGAAGTCCACGCCGGAGGCGCGGGCGATGGGGCCGCTCACCCCGTAGGCGTGGACGGCCCCGGGATCGAGCACGCCCACGCCGCGGGTGCGGCCGCGGAAGATCTCGTTGCCCAGGACGAGCCGGTCGTAGGTGCCCAGCTTCGCGCGGACGGCGGCCACCGCTTGCCGGGTGCGGCCGAGCCAGCCCGCCGGGAGGTCCTCCTTGAGGCCGCCGACCCGGTTGAACATGTAGTGGATGCGCCCGCCGGAGACCTCCTCCATGACGCGCTGGAGGTCCTCGCGCTCGGTGAAGGCGTGGAACATGGGCGTGATGGCACCCAGCTCCAGCGGATAGGAGCCGAGGAACATCAGGTGGTTGAGAACCCGGTTCAGCTCCGCCAGCAGGGTGCGCGCCCACACGGCGCGCTCGGGGACCTCCATGCCCAGCATCCGCTCGACGGCCATGACGACGCCGAGTTCGTTGGAGAAGGCCGACAGCCAGTCGTGGCGGTTGGCCAGGACGATGATCTGCCGGTAGTCGCGCGCCTCGAACAGCTTCTCCGCGCCCCGGTGCATGTAGCCGACCACCGGCTCGGCCGAGCCGATCCGCTCCCCGTCCAGTACGAGCCTCAGCCGCAGCACACCATGGGTGGAGGGGTGCTGGGGGCCGATGTTGAGCACCATGTCGGTGCTCTCCGCCGCGCCGCCGATGCCGACGGTGGTCACGGCGGCGGCGCTGCCGGGGCGCTCGGCGGACTCGGCGGACTCGGCGGTGGTACCGGGATCGCTCATGGCTCTCAGTCTGGCAGCTCCGCCGGGAGGGGCGCCGCCCTCTCCCCTCTCCTCCCCGCGGTGGATACGCACTGTCACCACCGCCGCCTACCCTTGCCGTATGAGTCAGCTGACAGGGGGGCCGTCCGGCGGGGGGACCGGGCAGGCCGGAC
>NZ_JAKMAY010000333.1:0-5769 GCF_022015835.1 Streptomyces sp. ICN903
CCGTCCGGCTCCTAATCGAGCCACCCGGACCGGAATTGCGGCACGCCGCAATTCACCCCGGGAAGGGATTCACATCGAGTGAGTGGTCGCCGCCGAAGGCGACAGAAGAGCTGCCCGGAGAACCGTTCCGGCTCCCTGGCAACTCGGAGAACCCTACGGATCGCTCCACCGGCTGTCAAGTGGCGCCCATGACCTCCTTCAGCCGGTCGGCGTGGGGCTCCGCCCAGCCGGTCAGTCCAGGTCGCTGAGTCGGCCGCCGGCGTCCGGCTGGGTGTCCTCCACCCGGCGCAGCAGGCGCGTCAGCAGCTCTCCCAGGGTGACACGCTCCTCACCGGACAGGTCCTGGAGCAGGTCCTCCTCGAAGACCGAGGCCATCCGCATCACCTGGAGCCATTTCTCGCGGCCGTCGTCGGTCAGCTCGACGATCACCCGTACGCGGTTGTTCTCGTCCCGCTCCCGGGTGACCAGGCCGGCGGTCACCATGCGGTCGATGCGGTGGGTCATGGCGGCGGGGGTGAGCCCCAGCCGTTTGGCGAGGGCTCCCGGGCCCAGGCGGTAGGGCCTGCCCGCCATCACCAGTTCCTTCAGCACCTCCCACTCGGCGTGGTTGAGGCCGAGGGTGGCGAGCTGGCGTCCGTAGGCGACGCTCATGCGCCGGTCGAGGCGGCTGAGCGCGTTGACGATCTTCTCCACCTGGGGGTCCAGCTCACCGTACTCACGCTGGTAGATGGCGATCTGCTCGTCGAGCGTGGGGCCGCGGTCCTGGTCCGAGGGGGGCTGGTCGGGCATGGGACCGGAGTATGGCATGAACTCGTTCGCTTCGAAGTCTTCGCCTGTGTACTCTTTAGCATCGAACTTTAGCTTCGAAGTCTCTCTTCGGGCTTCTCCCCCATTCCATGTTTTCCGCCCATGTGTGCCCGGACGGCGCACCGGACTCAGAGGCAGGTGAGTGTGACCACCGCGACGGGCGCCGCGCTGCGCCGGATCCAGACGGGGAACGCGCTGAGCGCGTTCGGCAACGGCTTCACCGTCCCGTTCATGTTCATCTACGTGGCCCAGGTGCGGAATCTGGGCGCGGGCACCGCCGGGACGGTGCTCGCGCTCTTCGCCGTGGCCGCGCTGGTGGTGCTGCCCTTCACCGGGCGGGTGATCGACCGTCGCGGCCCACTGCCCGTCGCCGTCGCGGGAACGGTCCTGGCCTCCGCCGGTTCGCTCGGCATCGCCTTCTCGGAAGGCGTGGCGGCGATGTACGTGTCCGCCGCCGTCTTCGGTGCGGGCCTCTCGGTGATCCAGCCCGCGCTCGCCACGATGATCGTGTGGTCCTCCACCACGGCGACACGTTCGCGCGCCTTCGCCACGCAGTTCTTCCTCAACAACCTCGGGCTCGGCGTCGGCGGACTGCTGGGCGGCCTGGTCGTGGACACCGAACGGCCTTCGTCGTTCCTGCTGCTGTTCGGGATCGAGTCGGCGATGTACCTGGTCCTGGGCGCGACCGTGGCGACGGTGCGGCTGCCGGACGGGCCGCGTGTCGAGTGTTCCGCCCACGGCGGCGAGGGCGGCGCCGCGGCCGGGGGAGGCTGGCGGGAACTGCTGTCCGACCGGGCGATGGTGACACTCTCCGCGCTCGGCTTCGTGATGTTCTTCGCCTGCTACGGGCAGTTCGAGTCCGGGCTCTCGGCCTACGCGGTCGAGGCCTCGCGGATCTCCCCGGCGACGCTGGGGATCGCGCTCGCCGCGAACACGGCCGTGATCGTGCTGGCGCAGTTCGTCGTGCTCAGGGTGGTGGAACGGCGGCGGCGCAGCCGGGTGATCGCGCTGGTCGGGCTGATCTGGACGGTGGCATGGCTGGCGGCCGGGGCGTCCGGGCTGGTGGCCGACCGCCATGCGCTGGCCGTCGCGGCGATCATCTCCACGTACGCGCTGTTCGGGCTGGGCGAGGCGATGCTCTCGCCGACCGTGGCGCCGCTGGTGGCGGATCTGGCTCCGGCCCGGATGGTCGGGCGGTACAACTCCGCCTTCGCCCTGGTGAAGCAGCTGGCGCTGGCGATCGGTCCGGCGGTGGGCGGGCCGATGGGAGCCACGCTGCACGGGCCGTACATCGTGATGCTGGTGCTGTGCTCGCTCGGTGTCACCGTGCTGGCCCTGCTGCTGGGCCGCAGGCTGACCACCGAGCAGGACAACCCGCTGAGGGCGTCCCTGGTGGTCGCCGCCTCGGTGCCGGCCCGGTCCGCCGAGCCCGTGCGGGCCGCTTGACCCGTCCGGACCGGTCGGTGCGGCACGGCTGACGCGGGGCGGTCAGCGCGGCACGGCCTGCGGGAGCGCGAACTCGCACCACACCGCCTTTCCGCCGCCCGGGGTGCGGCGCGATCCCCAGGCGGAGGCGATGGTGGCGACGATGGAGATGCCCCGGCCGCTCTCGTCCACCGGTTCGGCCCGGCGGCGGCGGGGGAGGTGGTCGTCGCCGTCGGTCACCTCGACGATCAGGCGGCGGTCGGTGCGGCGCAGGCGCAGGCACATCGGCGGGGTGCCGTGCTGGAGGGAGTTGGCCACCAGCTCGCTGGCGGCCAGCACACCCAGATCGTGCAGTTCCCGGGGGAACCGCCAGCTCGTCAGGACTCCGGAGGCGAAGGCGCGGGCGCGCGGGGCGGCCTCGACCCCTCCCAGGAGGTCGAGCGCGGCGTTGTGGAACAGCTCCGCGTCGTGGCCGGTGCGGACCGGGTGCTGGAGGGCCAGGAGCGCGACGTCGTCGTCGTGCTCGGCGGTGATGCCCATGGCCCGCAGGAGCCGGTCGCAGACGACCTGGGGGCTGCCAGTCGCTCCGGCGAAGGCCTCCTCCAGCACCTCGATGCCCTGATCGATGTCGGCGTCGCGCCGCTCGACCAGGCCGTCGGTGTAGAGGACGGCGGCAGAGCCCTCGCCGAAGGGGACGCAGGCGGAGGTGTGCAGCCAGCCGCCGGTGCCCAGGGGCGGGCCGGTGGACTCGTCGGTGCGGTGGACCGTGCCGTCCGGGTCCCGGACGAGGATCGGCAGGTGGCCGGCGGATGCGTACACCAGGCGGCCCTCGTTGGGGTCGTGGACGGCGTAGAGGCAGGTGGCGATCTGGTTCGGGTCGATCTCGGCGGCGAGCCCGTCGAGGAGCTGGAGCACCTCGTGGGGCGGCAGGTCCAGCCGGGCGTACGCGCGCACGGCCGTGCGCAGCTGCCCCATGACGGCGGCCGCCCGCACCCCGCGGCCCATCACGTCGCCGATGACCAGGGCGGTGCGGCCCGCGCCCAGGGTGATGACGTCGTACCAGTCGCCGCCGACCGCCGCGTCGGTGCCGCCCGGGCGGTACGTGGCGGCCACCCGCAGGTCGTCGGGCTGCTCCAGTTGCTGCGGGAGCAGGCTGCGCTGGAGGGTGACGGCCGCCTCGCGCTGCCGGCGCTCGCTGACGCGCAGCCGTTCGGCCACCTCGACCTGGTCGGTCACCTCGGCGGCGAAGACGAGGACGCCGCGCCGCGCTCCGGGGCCCTTCAGTTCGACGGGGGTGCAGGTGAAGGTGTAGTAGCCCGGGCGCGTGCCGCCGCCGACGGCTCTGGGGCTCCTGTCTCCCCGCCCTCCCGCGCGGCCCTCCACCCGGCGGGACTTGACCGTGCGGGGCCTGCCGCTGCGCAGGACCTGGTCCATCAGCGGGAGGAGGCCGAGTTCGGCCAGTTCCGGCAGGGCCTCGCGGGCGGGGGCGCCGGGCTCGCGGGGGCCGAAGGCCGCGGCATAGGCGTCGTTGACGAACGCGATGCGGTGGTCGGGTCCGTGGACGAGTGCGACCAGGGCGGGGACCTGCCCGAGCAGGTCCTGTGCGGGCAGGTCGTCGAGGCCGCGTCTCGCGTCCTGCCCGGCTTCCTGCCCCGCTCCCCCGGTGTCCGCAGCGGGCGGCTCGCCGTGCTCGTCCCGGGCGGCCGGGACGGCCCCGGCGGGGGCCGGTGCCTCGGGCGGGCGCCGTACGGCCCTGGCGGCGAGGCGTCGTTGCCGCTGCGTGCCGGGCAGCCGGGCGCTCCAGCGCGTGAAGTTCACTGCGTGCGGTCCGATCCGATTCCGATGTTCTCGTGTCTGGTGTGTGCCCGCGGGTACGGGCGGATGCCCCTGCCCGCCGGCCCGTCGCGCCGGCCGCGCCCGCCGGTGACTCTTCGCTGACGCGGGCCCACCCATGGTCACACGTCCAGTGTGACCGACGGCACCGACGGGTGTCAGGGGCCCTCGGGGTGGCGGCCGGTGCCCGCGGCGAGTTCGAACTCCGCGCGCGGGTGCTCCATCGAGCCGAGCGAGACGATCTCACGTTTGAACAGGCCGGCGAGCGTCCACTCCGCGAGGATGCGCGCCTTGCGGTTGACCGTCGGCACCCGGCTCAGGTGGTACACGCGGTGCAGGAACCAGGCAGGGTAGCCCTTGAGCCTGCGGCCGTACACATGGGCGACGCCCTTGTGCAGGCCGAGCGAGGCGACGGAGCCGGCGTACGAGTGCTCGTATTCCGACGGTTCCCGGCCGCGCAGCGACGCCACCAGGTTGTCGGCCAGCAGGCGTGCCTGGCGTACGGCGTGCTGGGCGTTGGGCGCGCACTTCGGGGGTGGTCCTTCCCCTGCCTCCCGGGTCCGGGACTTCTCCGCCGCCAGGTCGGGGACCGCCGCGGCGTCGCCCGCCGACCAGGCGTGTTCGGTGTCCTCGACGCGCAGGGTCGCGGTGCAGCGCAGCCGGCCGCGTCCGTCGAGGGGGAGGTCCGTCCTCTCCAGCAGGGGGTGGGGCTTGACGCCGGCGGTCCACACGAGGGTGCGGCAGGGGTGGCGGGATCCGTCGCTGAGCTGGGCGACGCGGTTCTCGCAGGAGTCGAGCCGGGTCTCCAGGCGTACGTCCACGTTGCGGCCGCGCAGTTCGCGCACGGCGTAGCGGCCCATGGCCTCGCCGACCTCGGGGAGGATGCGGCCGGTGGCCTCGACGAGGATCCACTTCATGTCCCGGGGGCGGATGTTGTGGTAGTAGCGGCAGGCGTAGCGGGCCATGTCCTCCAGTTCGGCCAGCGCCTCGACGCCCGCGTAGCCGCCGCCGACGAAGACGAAGGTGAGGGCGGCGTCGCGGACGGCGGGGTCGCGGGTGGACGAGGCGATGTCGAGTTGTTCGAGGACGTGGTTGCGCAGGCCGATGGCCTCCTCGACGGTCTTGAAGCCGATGCCGTTCTCGGCGAGGCCGGGGACCGGGAGGGCCCGGGAGACCGAGCCGGGGGCGAGGACCAGTTCGTCGTAGGGCACCTCGACGGGACCGGTGCCGGCGTGCTCGGTGGCGAGGGTCTCGACGGTGGCGGTGCGCCGGGCGTGGTCGATGGACTTCGCCTCGCCGATGACGATCCGGCAGTGGGGCAGCACCCGGCGCAGGGGGACGACGACGTGGCGCGGGGAGATGGAGCCGGCCGCCGCCTCCGGCAGGAAGGGCTGGTAGGTCATGTAGGGGTCGGGGGCGAGCACGGTGACCTGTACGCCCCCGCCGCCTTCCCGCGCGCGTCTCAGTTCGTGCTTCAGGCGCCGCTGGAGGCGCAGGGCGGTGTACATGCCGACGTAGCCGCCTCCGACCACGAGAATGCGCGCGGGTTCCTTCGTCACCCGTCCATGACGCACCCGCGGGCAGAGGTTTGTCCACAGGTCCTGGGAAACGTATGACTGGCGGAAGGCTCCGGCCCGGGCTCGCGAATTCGCCGCGGTCGCAGGGAAGGAGCAGTTCAGAGGGGGTGCGGGGGGTGTCCGGAAG
>NZ_JAKMAY010000334.1:0-5768 GCF_022015835.1 Streptomyces sp. ICN903
GAACCCCCGACCCGTCCGCACCGTGCCCGGCCGCCCGCGCCCGCGTACGGCAGGACGCCGCCCCGCCCGGTCGCACATCGGGCGGGACGGCGCCGGCTCGCGGGGCGGCCGGTCGGGCGCGGACCGGGCGGGTCCTGCGGTTCCGGGCGGGTCCGGCGCGGCTCAGCCGCGGGACCCGCCCGCCGCCTGGAGCAGCCGGCGCGCCTCGGCCGGGAAGGGGCGGCCCAGCACCCGGCCCCGGTCGTCGCCGACCGACATCACGGCCACCACCGTGCCGGACTGGCTCGCGGCGTCGTAGTCCCGCAGCCACGGCCCGCCGCTGGACCCCTGGGTCAGGTCGCAGGACTCCAGCAGCAGCCCGCCCACGTTCGGCTGCCGGGTGTCCCGCTCGGTCAGCAGGGTGGGCGTGCCCGCGCAGTGGGCGAGCGTCTCGCCGTCGTACGGCTCGGCGGCCGGGTAGCCGAGGGCCAAGGTGCGCTCGGCCGGTTCGACGGGCTCGAAGTCCAGGCGGTTGGCGCCGACCGTCTCCTGGATCGTCCGCCCGTCCTTCTCCTCCACCTTCAGGAAGGCGTAGTCGTACGGCAGGGCCTGCGGCAGCTTCCCCTTCCTCCAGGCGGACTCCAGGTGCACCGACTCCACCCGCCAGCCGGCCCGGGCGGCGTTCGCGGTGCCGTGGCGGTCGTAGGCGGGGACGAACCAGGCCTGCTCCCAGCGGGCCTCGCCGGGGTTGTGGACGCAGTGCGCGGCGGTGACGACGACGCTTCCGTTGGGGGCGTCCACGACGGCGCCGGAGCAGGCCAGCAGCTGTCCGTCCGGATAGGTCCCGATGAGCTTCCCGACGGTCCGCACCGTACCGCCGGGCCAGGGAGCCCGGGGGGTGGCGGCCCCGTCGGCCGTTGTGCGAGCGGCCGCGGCGCCGGACACCGGATCGACCGCGGGGACGCCCAGGGGAGCGGCCCCCAGCAGCGCGGCGGAGGTCGTGACGGTCACGAACGCGGCTATGACGGCACGTATCCTGTCCATGCCCTCACGCTGCGCCCCTCCCATCCCGGCATGCCATCCGCACACCGCCGGACGGGTGGCGCTGGGCGTCCGTTCGGGCGGACCCGGACGGACGCATGTGTACGCCGGACGGCCCTCACCGGGCCCGCACCGAGCCCGGCCGGACCCGCGACGGCTTCCGGCCCGGCCGGAAGGCCGGGCCGGAAGCAGGCCCCGGGGCGCCGGGGGTGCCCCGGCATACCGCGGAGTGAAGGTCAGTCGGCGGAGCGCTGAGGCCGCCAGACCACCAGCGCGCTGGACTGCCGCACGTCGTGGTAGGGCACCAGGTCGCGGCGGTAGGAGGCGTGCACCTGCGCCTCGCGCTGGCGCATGGCCACCGCCGCGCCCTCCACCGCCTGCTGGAGCTCGGTCACCTTGGCCTGCAGGGCCGCGACCTGGTTCTCCAGCTCGATGATGCGCTTGATGCCCGCGAGGTTGATGCCCTCGTCCTGCGACAGCCGCTGCACCTGGCGCAGGAGCTGGATGTCCCGCGCCGAGTAGCGGCGGCCGCGCCCGGCGGTACGGTCGGGGGAGACGAGACCGAGCCGGTCGTACTGCCGCAGCGTCTGCGGGTGGAGCCCGGAGAGCTGTGCCGCCACGGAGATGACGTAGACCGGTGACTCGTCCGTCAGCTCGTACGGGTTGGTGCGCCCCCGCCCCTGGCCCTGTCGTCCGCGGCCGTAGCCGTCCATATCGGTCAGTCTCCCTTCGCGGCCTTGAACAGCGCCGCCCGCGGGTCCTCGCCCGCGGTCG
This sequence comes from Streptomyces sp. ICN903, assembly GCF_022015835.1. NCBI lineage: Bacteria > Bacillati > Actinomycetota > Actinomycetes > Kitasatosporales > Streptomycetaceae > Streptomyces > Streptomyces sp. ICN903. The sequence goes on from NZ_JAKMAY010000334.1 coordinate 1,795, forward strand.
CGTCACGGTAGGACTCCAGCAGGTCCCTCGCCTTGTCGCTCAGTTCCCTCGGGACCGTCACCTCTATGGTGACCAACAGGTCGCCCCTGGTGCCATCCTTGCGCACCGCCCCTTTTCCGCGGGCGCGCATCGTCCGGCCGCTCGGCGTGCCGGCCGGAAGCCTCAGGGTGACCGGCGGGCCGCCCAGGGTGGGCACCTTGATCTCGCCGCCGAGCGCCGCCTCCGTGAAGGTGACGGGCACGGTGACGGTCAGGTTGTCGCCCTTGCGGCCGAACACCGGGTGCGGCTCGACGTGCACCACGACGTACAGATCGCCGTTCGGGCCGCCGCGCTCGCCCGGCGCGCCCTTGCCCCGCAGCCGGATGCGCTGGCCGTCGGAGACCCCGGCGGGGATGCGGACCTGCATGGTGCGCGAGCTGGTGGCCCGGCCGCTGCCCTTGCAGACCTCGCACGGGTCCTGGGCGATCAGGCCCCGGCCCTTGCAGTCCACGCACGGGTCGGTGAGCGAGAACCCGCCCCCGCCGCCGCGGCTGACCTGGCCGGTGCCGACGCAGGTCGGGCAGACCCTGGGGGTGCCGTTCTTGTCGCCGGTGCCCGCGCAGGCCTTGCACGCCGCCGAGCTGGACATCCGCAGCGGGACCGTGGCCCCGTCCACCGCCTCGGTGAAGCTGAGCGTCACCTCGGACTCGACGTCCTGGCCGCGGCGCGGCTGGGTGCGCGTGCCCGCGCCGCCGCCCCGGCCGAACAGCCCGCCGAAGACGTCCCCGAGGCCGCCGCCGAAGCCGCCCGCCCCGGGGGCGCCGCCGCCCTGGGCGCCCCCGAAGAGGTCACCCAGGTCGAAGTTGAAGCCGCCGGGGCCGCCCGCCCCCGGGCCGGCGCGGAAACCGCCGGCGCCGAAGAGCGCGCGGGCCTCGTCGTACTCCTTGCGGCGCTTGGGATCGCCCAGGACGTCATGGGCCTCGGAGACCTCCTTGAAGCGCTCCTCGGCCCGGGCGTCGCCCTTGTTGGCGTCCGGGTGGAACTCGCGGGCGAGCTTCCGGTACGCCTTCTTGATCTCCGCCTCGGTGGCGTCCTTGGGGACGCCGAGGACCTTGTAGTAGTCCTTCTCCACGAAGTCCTTGGTACTCATCCCCGGCGTCCCTCCTCCCGGTCTTCCCTCGCGTCAGCCCTGCTCGGGGCCACCGCTCTCCTCATCAGCTGCCGTCTCCGCCTGCTGGTCCTCGCCCTTGCCGGGCTGCGCCCCCGGCTGGGGCTCGGCGACACCGACCCGCGCGGGCCGGATGGTGCGCTCGCCGATGCGATACCCGGGCTGCAGGATCTGCACGCACGTCGTCTCGGTGACGTCGGGCGAGTACGAGTGCATCAGCGCCTCGTGCACCGTCGGGTCGAAGGCCTCGCCCTCCTTGCCGAACTGCTGCAGGCCCATCTTCGCCACGACCGTCTCCAGCGACTCGGCCACCGACTTGAAGCCGCCGACCAGCTCGCCGTGGTCCCGGGCGCGGCCGATGTCGTCGAGCACCGGCAGCAGCTCGGTGAGCACGTTGGCGATCGCGACCTCCTTGACCGCCACCCGGTCCCGCTCGACCCGGCGGCGGTAGTTGGAGAACTCCGCCTGGAGCCGCTGCAGGTCCTGGGTGCGCTCGTTCAGCGCGGTACGGGTCTGGTCGAGCTGGGCGGTCAGTGCCGCCACCCGCTCGGCGTCCCCGGAGGCTCCGGGAGCCGCCTCCGGGGCCGCCTCCTCGGCGGCTCCGGAGGCCTGCGCCGCGTCACCGGGCTGCTCGCCCGGCTTGCCCGGCTCGGCGGGGACGTCGGGCTCCTGCTCGAAACCCGGGGTCTCCTCCGTCACGCTGCATCACCCTTGGGCTTGTCGTCGTCGACGATCTCGGCGTCCACCACGTCGTCGTCCGCGCCGCCGGTCCTGGCACCGGCGCCGGCCTCGGCGCCGCCCGCGGCCTGCTGTCCCTGGGCGTCGGCGTACAGGGCCTGGCCCAGCTTCTGGCTGGTGGCCGCCACCTTCTCGGACGCCTCGCGGATGGCCGCGGTGTCCTCGCCCTTGAGCTTCTCCTTCAGGTCCGCCACCGACGCCTCGACCTCGGACTTCACATCCCCGGGCACCTTGTCGGCGTTGTCCGCCAGGAACTTCTCCGTGGTGTACACCAGCTGCTCGGCCTGGTTGCGGGTCTCGGCCGCCTCCCGGCGCCGGTGGTCCTCCTCCGCGTACTGCTCGGCCTCGCGCATCATCCGCTCGATGTCGTCCTTGGGCAGCGCCGAACCGCCGGTGACGGTCATCCGCTGCTCCTTGCCCGTGCCCAGGTCCTTGGCGGAGACGTGCATGATGCCGTTGGCGTCGATGTCGAAGGTGACCTCGATCTGCGGCACCCCGCGCGGCGCCGGCGGCAGCCCGGTCAGCTCGAACATCCCCAGCTTCTTGTTGTACGCGGCGATCTCCCGCTCGCCCTGGTACACCTGGATCTGCACGCTGGGCTGGTTGTCCTCGGCGGTGGTGAAGATCTCCGAGCGCTTGGTCGGGATCGTGGTGTTGCGCTCGATCAGCTTGGTCATGATGCCGCCCTTGGTCTCGATGCCCAGGGACAGCGGGGTGACGTCCAGCAGCAGGACGTCCTTGACCTCGCCCTTGAGGACACCGGCCTGCAGCGAGGCGCCGATCGCCACGACCTCGTCGGGGTTGACGCCCTTGTTCGCCTCCTTGCCGCCGGTCAGCTCCTTGACGAGCTCGGCGACGGCCGGCATACGGGTCGAACCGCCGACGAGGACGACGTGGTCGATCTCGGAGAGCTGGATGCCCGCGTCCTTGATCACGTTGTGGAACGGGATCTTGCAGCGCTCCAGCAGGTCGGCGGTGAGCTGCTGGAACTGGGCCCGGGTGAGCTTCTCGTCCAGGTGCAGCGGGCCCTCGGCCGAGGCGGTGATGTAGGGCAGGTTGATGGTGGTCTCGGTCGAGCTGGACAGCTCGATCTTCGCCTTCTCCGCCGCCTCGCGCAGGCGCTGGAGGGCCATCTTGTCCTTGGCCAGGTCCACGCCGTGGCCGGACTGGAACTGCTTGACCAGGTAGTCGACGATCCGCTGGTCCCAGTCGTCGCCGCCGAGCTGGTTGTCGCCGTTGGTGGCCTTCACCTCCACGACGCCGTCGCCGATCTCCAGCAGCGAGACGTCGAAGGTGCCGCCGCCGAGGTCGAAGACCAGGATCGTCTGGTCGTCCTTCTCCAGGCCGTAGGCCAGGGCGGCGGCGGTCGGCTCGTTGACGATGCGCAGGACGTTCAGGCCCGCGATCTCGCCGGCCTCCTTGGTGGCCTGGCGCTCGTGGTCGTTGAAGTAGGCGGGGACGGTGATCACCGCGTCGGTGACCTTCTCGCCCAGGTACGCCTCGGCGTCCCGCTTCAGCTTCTGCAGCACGAAGGCGCTGATCTGCTGGGGGTTGAAGTCCTTGCCGTCCAGGTTGATCTTCCAGTCGGTGCCCATGTGGCGCTTGACCGACCGGATCGTCCTGTCGACGTTGGTGACGGCCTGGCGCTTGGCGACCTCACCGACGAGGACCTCGCCGTTCTTGGCGAAGGCGACGACGGACGGCGTGGTCCTGGCGCCCTCGGCGTTGGTGATGACGGTGGGCTCACCGCCCTCGAGAACACTGACGACGGAGTTCGTCGTACCCAGGTCGATGCCGACCGCTCGTGCCATTTCGGGTTCCTCCAGCTCATGCCTTGAGTAGATCTGGCTCAAGAGTGCAGCAGGAGGGCGGGCAGCGTCAAGAGACCTGAGCCGCGCCGACTCAACTCTCCTCCGGCAACCGAACTCATGCCCGGGTGCCTACGCTCCAACTGCCCGTGGAACGCCGGGCGTCGGTGGGAAGTGCCCCTCGTGGGTCAGGACGCGCGCCGGGCCGTCACGGCTCCCGGACGGGGCAGCCTTCCCCACGCCGTCCGATCCATCCGGCCCTCAACCGCCCTTTTCCGCCC
>NZ_JAKMAY010000335.1:0-5765 GCF_022015835.1 Streptomyces sp. ICN903
GGCCAAGCCCGAGTTCACCGCGCCGCCGTCCGGCCAGGGCGCGCCGCGTCCGGGTGCCCCCAAGCCCGGTGGCCGTCCCGCCCCGGCGGGCCAGGACCGCCGCGGTCCGGGTGCGCCGAAGCCGGGTGGTCCCAAGCCGGGCGCCCGTCCGGCCGGCCCGCGTCCGGGCAACAATCCCTTCACCTCCGGCGGCTCCACCGGCATGGCGCGCCCGCAGGCGCCCCGTCCGGGCGGCGCCCCGCGTCCGGGCGGCCCCGGTGCCCCGGGCGGTCCGCGTCCCGGAGCCGGCCAGGGCGGTCCCCGTCCGCAGGCTCCCGGCGGCGGCCGTCCCAGCCCCGGCAACATGCCGCGTCCGCAGGGCGGACAGGGCGGCGCAGCGGGTCCGCGTCCGGGCGGCAACCGCCCGAACCCGGGCATGATGCCGCAGCGTCCGGCCGCGGGTCCGCGTCCGGGTCCCGGCGGCCGCGGTCCCGGCGGCGCGGGCCGTCCCGGTGGTGGCGGCGGCGGCCGTCCCGGTTTCGCCGGTCGTCCCGGTGGTGGCGGCGGCGGTCGTCCCGGTGGCGGCGGCGGTTTCGCCGGTCGTCCCGGTGGTGGCGGCGGCTTCGGCGGCCGTCCCGGTTTCGGCGGCCGTCCCGGCGGTCCCGGTGGCCGCGGCGGCACGCAGGGCGCCTTCGGCCGTCCCGGCGGTCCGGCGCGCCGCGGCCGCAAGTCGAAGCGGCAGAGGCGCCAGGAGTACGAGGCCATGCAGGCCCCGTCCATCGGCGGCGTGATGCTGCCGCGCGGCAAGGGCGAGACCGTCCGGCTGTCGCGCGGTGCGTCGCTCACCGACTTCGCGGAGAAGATCAACGCCAACCCGGCGTCGCTGGTCCAGGTGATGTTCAACCTGGGCGAGATGGTCACCGCGACCCAGTCGGTCTCCGACGAGACGCTTCAGCTCCTCGGCGAGGAGATGAACTACGTCGTCCAGATCGTCAGCCCGGAGGAGGAGGACCGCGAGCTTCTCGAGTCCTTCGACATCGAGTTCGGCGAGGACGAGGGCGGCGAGGAGGCACTCGTCTCGCGTCCGCCGGTGGTGACCGTCATGGGTCACGTCGACCACGGTAAGACGCGCCTGCTGGACGCGATCCGCAAGACCAACGTCATCGAGGGCGAGGCCGGCGGCATCACCCAGCACATCGGTGCGTACCAGGTCGCGACCGAGGTCAACGACGAAGAGCGCAGGATCACCTTCATCGACACCCCGGGCCACGAGGCGTTCACCGCCATGCGTGCCCGCGGTGCGAAGTCGACCGACATCGCGATCCTGGTGGTGGCGGCCAACGACGGTGTGATGCCCCAGACGGTCGAGGCGCTCAACCACGCCAAGGCGGCCGACGTGCCGATCGTGGTGGCGGTCAACAAGATCGACGTCGAGGGCGCGGACCCGACCAAGGTGCGCGGCCAGCTCACCGAGTACGGTCTCGTGGCCGAGGAGTACGGCGGCGACACCATGTTCGTCGACATCTCCGCCAAGCAGGGCCTGAACATCGACGGGCTGCTGGAGGCCGTGGTCCTGACCGCGGACGCCTCGCTCGACCTGCGGGCCAACCCGGAGCAGGACGCGCAGGGCATCGCGATCGAGGCCCACCTCGACCGCGGCCGCGGCGCGGTGGCGACCGTGCTGGTCCAGCGCGGCACCCTGCGGGTCGGCGACACGGTCGTGGTCGGCGACGCCTACGGCCGCGTCCGGGCGATGCTCGACGACAAGGGCAACAACGTCGAGGAGGCCGGTCCGGCGACCCCGGTCCTGGTGCTGGGTCTGACCAGCGTCCCCGGCGCGGGCGACAACTTCCTGGTGGTCGACGAGGACCGCACGGCCCGGCAGATCGCCGAGAAGCGCGCCGCCCGCGAGCGCAACGCCGCCTTCGCCAAGCGCACCCGCAGGGTCTCCCTGGAGGACCTGGACAAGGTGCTCAAGGCCGGCGAGGTGCAGCAGCTCAACCTCATCATCAAGGGCGACGCGTCCGGTTCGGTCGAGGCCCTGGAGTCCTCGCTGCTCCAGCTCGACGTCGGCGAGGAGGTCGACCTGCGCGTCCTGCACCGCGGTGTGGGCGCGGTCACCGAGACCGACATCGACCTGGCGACCGGCTCCGACGCCATCGTCATCGGCTTCAACGTGCGCGCCGAGGGGCGTGCCACGCAGATGGCCGAGCGCGAGGGCGTGGACGTCCGCTACTACTCGGTCATCTACCAGGTGATCGAGGAGATCGAGGCGGCCCTCAAGGGCATGCTCAAGCCGGAGTACGAGGAGGTCGAGCTGGGCACGGCGGAGATCCGCGAGGTCTTCCGCTCCTCCAAGCTCGGCAACATCGCGGGTGTCATCATCCGCTCCGGCGAGGTCAGGCGGAACACCAAGGCCCGTCTCATCCGCGACGGCAAGGTCGTGGCGGAGAACCTCAACATCGAGGGTCTGCGCCGCTTCAAGGACGACGTCACCGAGATCCGCGAAGGCTTCGAGGGCGGTATCAACCTCGGGAACTTCAACGACATCAAGGTCGACGACGTCATCGCGACGTACGAGATGCGGGAGAAGCCCCGCGCCTGACCCCCGCCGGTGGGTGCCACCGGTGAACGGCCACGGAGCCTCCCGCCCCGGCGGGGGGCTCCCGGCCGTTATATGCGTCGATCACCGGGAACCGTTGCGTGTACGGTTTCCCGTGTCCTGCCGGGAGTCGGCAGGGCTTCGCCCCACGAGGCCCCACGGGTCGGCTGGACCCGCATCCCATGTACGTAGGCACACTCTCCTTCGACCTGCTGCTCGGCGACGTACGGTCGCTGAAGGAGAAGAGGTCGGTCGTCCGCCCGATCATCGCGGAACTGCAGCGCAAGTACCCGGTGAGCGTCGCGGAGGTCGGGGACCAGAACATCCACCGCAGGGCCCTGATCGGCCTCGCGACGGTCTCCGGGGACGCCGGGCACGTCTCGGACGTGCTCGACCGGTGCGAGCGGCTGGTGGCCGCCCGGCCGGAGGTGGAGCTGCTGTCGGTGCGGCGGCGGTTCCACGGGGACGAGGACTGAACGCGTCCGGTGAGCAGTCCCGGCCGGACCGAACCGAACGATTCGAAACAGAAGGAAGCAGACACATGACCGACACCGCGCGGGCACGCAAACTGGCCGACCGCATCCGGGTCGTGGTCGCGGAGACCCTCCAGCGGCGGATCAAGGACCCGCGGCTCGGCTATGTGACGATCACCGACACCAGGGTCACCGGCGACCTGCGGGAGGCGACCGTCTTCTACACGGTCTACGGCGACGACGAGGAGCGGGCGGCCTCCGCCGCGGCGCTGGAGAGCGCCAAGGGCGTACTGCGCTCGGAGGTCGGGCGGCAGACCGGCGTGCGCTTCACACCGTCGCTGACGTTCGTCCCGGACGCTCTCCCGGAGAACGCCCGGACCATCGACGACCTGCTGGCCAGGGCCAGGGCCTCGGACGCCCAGGTACGCCAGGCGTCCTCCGGCGCCACGTACGCGGGCGAGCCCGACCCGTACCGCAAGCCCGTGCGCGAGGAGGACGCCGAGGACGCCGGGGAGAGCGGGGACACGGGGGACGACAAGGGCCGGGCGGACGGCGAGGACGCCTGACCCGTGGCACGCAAAGGAACCCAGGAGCCCGGCGGGCTGGTCGTCGTCGACAAGCCCGCCGGCTTTACCTCCCACGACGTGGTCGCCAAGATGCGCGGCATCGCCCGCACCCGCCGGGTCGGGCACGCCGGCACGCTGGACCCGATGGCCACCGGCGTCCTCGTCCTGGGCATCGAGAAGGCGACCCGGCTGCTGGGGCACCTGGCGCTGACGGAGAAGGAGTACGTCGGCACCGTCCGCCTCGGCCAGAACACCGTCACCGACGACGCGGAGGGCGAGATCACCTCCTCCACGCCGGCGGACGGCATCGCCCGCGAGGCGATCGACGACGGCGTCGCCAAGCTGACCGGCGACATCCTCCAGGTCCCCTCGAAGGTCAGCGCGATCAAGGTCGACGGCAAGCGGTCCTACGCCCGGGTGCGCGAGGGCGAGGAGGTGGAGCTGGCCGCCCGGCCGGTCACCGTCTCCTCCTTCACCGTGCACGACGTCCGCGCCGAGAGCGCCGAGGACGGCACTCCCGTGCTGGACCTGCTGGTCTCCGTCGTCTGCTCCTCCGGCACCTACATCCGGGCGCTCGCCCGCGACCTGGGCGCCGGGCTGGGGGTCGGCGGCCACCTCACGGCGCTGCGCCGCACCCGGGTCGGCCCGTACGGCCTGGACGCGGCGCGCACCCTGGAGCAGCACCAGGAGTCGCTGACCGTCATGCCCGTCGGCGAGGCGGCCGCGGCCGCCTTCCCGCGCTGGGACGTGGACGAGCGGCAGGCGAGGCTGCTGGCGAACGGCGTGCGGATCGCCATGCCGCCGTCCGGCCGTCCCGGGCCGGTCGCGGTCTTCGGACCGGGGGACCGCTTCCTCGCGCTGGTCGAGGAGCAGGGGGGCAGGGCCAGGAGCCTGGCCGTCTTCGCCTGACCCGGCCCGGCGGGACGGTGGTACGCACCGTGGGTGCGGGCGCCGGGTCCGGCGCCCGCACCCACGATCCCCCTCCTGTGTGCATCCGGTTCTCTGTCCACCCGGAGGCCCGGAATCACCCCACCGGGCGGGCGCGCGGAGTGAATCACGGCGCGCACCGGGGCGCTTTCCGGTGGGATCCTTCCGGCGCGGGTCCCCGTGCGAACACGACGGGGGGTCATGGCACCCTTGGACCCGGCACCATCCACTGGCATTCGGCGAGGAGCGGGCACTGTGCAGCGCTGGCGTGGCTTGGAGGACATCCCCGAGGACTGGGGGCGCAGCGTCGTCACCATCGGCTCCTACGACGGGGTGCACCGCGGGCACCAGTTGATCATCGGCAGGGCGGTCGACCGCGCCCGCGAGCTGGGCGTACCGGCTGTCGTCGTCACCTTCGACCCGCATCCCAGCGAGGTCGTGCGGCCCGGCAGCCACCCGCCGCTGCTCGCCCCGCACCACCGGCGCGCCGAGCTGATGGCCGGCCTGGGGGTGGACGCGGTCCTGGTCCTGCCCTTCACCGAGGAGTTCTCGAAGCTGTCGCCGGCCGAGTTCGTGGTGAAGGTACTGGTCGACAGGCTCCACGCCCGCACCGTCGTCGAGGGCCCCAACTTCCGTTTCGGCCACCGGGCGGCCGGCACCGTGGAGACCCTGGCCGAGCTGGGCCGGACGTACGACTACGACGTGATGGTCGTCGACCTGTTCGAGCGCGGGGAGGCGGGCGGCGGCGAGCCGTTCTCCTCCACCCTCACCCGCCGGCTGGTCGCCGAGGGAGACGTGCGGGGAGCCGCCGAGGTGCTGGGCCGGCCGCACCGGGTGGAGGGCGTCGTCGTCCGCGGCGCGCAGCGCGGACGCGAGATGGGCTACCCGACGGCCAACGTCGAGACGCTGCCGCACACCGCCATCCCCGCCGACGGCGTCTACGCCGGATGGCTGGTGGTGGAGGGCGAGTCGATGCCCGCCGCGATCTCCGTCGGCACCAACCCGCAGTTCGAGGGCACCGAGCGGACGGTGGAGGCCTACGCCATCGACCGCGTGGACCTCGATCTCTACGGCCTCCACGTCGCGGTGGACTTCCTGGCCTACATCCGCGGCCAGGAGAGGTTCGACACACTGGAGGGGCTGCTGGAGCGGATGGCCGAGGACGTGCGGGTGGCGAAGGAACTGCTGGGCTGAGCGACCCGGCCCGCCCTCCCGCGG
>NZ_JAKMAY010000336.1:0-5757 GCF_022015835.1 Streptomyces sp. ICN903
CCTCCCCTTCCCCCTCCCCCGACGCCGATACCGACACCGGCACCGACACCGACGCCAGTGCCGGTGCCGCTCCCGGCGCCGACGCCCTCCTCGGCCCCGCCGACGTCCGCGAGCTGGCCGCCGCGCTGGGGGTACGCCCCACCAAGCAGCGCGGCCAGAACTTCGTCATCGACGCCAACACCGTCCGCAGGATCGTGCGGACCGCGCGGGTGACGCCCGAGGACGTGGTGGTCGAGGTCGGCCCGGGGCTGGGGTCGCTGACGCTGGCACTGCTCCAGGAGGCCTCCTGGGTGACGGCGGTGGAGATCGACGACGTGCTGGCGGCGGCGCTGCCCGCGACCGTCTCCGCCCGGCTGCCCGGCCGGGCCGACCGCTTCGCGCTCGTCCACCACGACGCGATGCGCGTCACCGAACTGCCGGGCCCCGAGCCCACCGCTCTGGTCGCCAACCTCCCCTACAACGTCGCCGTGCCCGTCCTGCTGCACATGCTGGCGACGTTCCCGTCCCTCGGGCACGGTCTGGTGATGGTCCAGGCCGAGGTCGCCGACCGGCTCGCGGCCGAACCGGGCTCCAAGGTCTACGGGGTGCCGTCGGTGAAGGCCGCCTGGTACGCGGAGGTGCGGCGGGCCGGGGCCATCGGGCGCAACGTCTTCTGGCCCGCGCCCAACGTGGACTCCGGGCTGGTGTCGCTGACCCGGCGCGAGCCGCCGCGCACCAGTGCCGGCCGGCGGGAGGTCTTCGCCGTGGTGGACGCCGCCTTCGCCCAGCGCCGCAAGACGCTGCGCGCGGCGCTGGCGGGCTGGGCGGGCTCGGCCGCGGCGGCCGAGGCGGCGCTGACGGCCGCGGGGATCGACCCCCGCGCCCGGGGGGAGTCACTGACGATCGAGGACTTCGCGGCCATCGCGGAGCGGAAGGGCACCACCAGCGCATGAGCACCGCACAGACGGCCGGCACCGGCACCGCCCGTACCGCCGCGCCGGTCACCGTACGCGTACCCGCCAAGGTCAACGTGCAGCTCGCGGTCGGCGGGCTGCGGCCGGACGGCTTCCACGACCTGGCCAACGTCTTCCTGGCCGTCGGCCTGTACGACGAGATCACCGCCACCGCCACGGCCCCCGGCGAGGGTCCGCGCGTGACCTGCTCGGGGCCGGACACCGATCAGGTGCCGCTGGACCGCACCAACCTGGCCGTCCGCGCCGCCGACGCGCTCGCCGCGCGGTACGGCCTCGTGCCGGACGTCCATCTGCACATCGGCAAGGAGATCCCCGTGGCCGGCGGCATGGCCGGCGGCAGCGCGGACGCGGCGGGCGCGCTGCTGGCCTGCGACGCGCTGTGGGGCACGGGCGCCTCGCGCGAGGAACTACTGGAGATCTGTGCCGAGTTGGGCTCGGACGTGCCCTTCTCCCTGGTCGGCGGCGCGGCGCTGGGCCGGGGCCGGGGCGAGCTGCTGACACCGCTGGAGGTGGGCGGCGTCTTCCACTGGGTGTTCGCCGTCGCCGAGGGCGGGCTGTCCACCCCGGCCGTCTACCGCGAGTGCGACCGGCTGCGCGAGGTACGCGGCGGCGGCGCGGGCGCCGACGCCGTACCCGCGCCCGAGGCGTCCCCCGCACTGCTGGCCGCGCTGCGCGCCGGTGACGCGGCCGCGCTGGCCGGGCATCTGTCCAACGACCTCCAGCCCGCCGCCGTCTCCCTGCTGCCTTCCCTGGACGACACCCTGGCGGTGGGCACCCAGGCGGGCGCGCTGGCCGCTCTGGTCTCCGGCTCCGGCCCGACCTGCGCCTTCCTGGCCGAGGACGCGGCGACGGCCTCGGACGTCGCCTTCGCCCTGCGCGCCTCGGGCGTCTGCCGCACCGCCCACACCGCCACGAGCCCGGCGCCGGGCGCCACGGTGGTCCGTCCGGCGGGCTGAGTACCGCGACGCGCGCTCCCGGCAGGGCGTTTGAGCGCCTCCGCCCTGCCGGGCCGGCAGTGCCGGGGCCACCACCGATGTCGCCGGGATGCGGACCGGCGGATCGGGGTCGGCGGAAGTCGACGTCGCCGCACAGATGGTGCGACTGGTCCGTGTGCGAGGCCTGCCGGACCGTGGGGACGATGTGGCGGCCGCCGCGGCCGGGGGCGCGGAGCGGAAAACTCCGTTCCGTCGACGCGGCCGGAACACCACGGGTCCGCGCCCCCTCAGCCGGACTCCTCCCCGCCGAGCGCGCGGCGCAGCCCGAGGTTGGAGACCAGCAGCCCGCCGTCGACGGGGAGGGTCAGGCCGGTGATCCAGGACGCGTCGGCCGAGGCGAGGAAGGCGACGGCCGCCGCGATGTCCTCGGGGCGGCCCACCCGGCCCAGCGGGTACTCCCGGGCCGCGCGCTCCAGCACCTCGTCGCGGCCCTCCCACGCCCGGGTGGCGACCGTTCCCGGCGCGACCAGGTTGACGCGTACGCCGCGGGGGGCGGCGTGCCCGGCCAGGGTGCGGGTCAGTGAGGCCAGCCCCGCCTTGGCGGCGCTGTAGGCGTGCCCGCCGAAGTCGCGCTCTCCGTTGACGGAGCCGACGCTGACGACGGCCCCGCGGCGGCCGGGGGCGGCGGCCAGGTGGGGCAGGGCGGCGCGGACGCAGCGGAACGCGCCGGTGAGGGTGAGGTCCAGGCCGCGCTGCCACTCCTCCTCCGCCAGATCCTCGAAGAGCGGGGGCTCGGAATGGATTCCGTAGGCGTTGTTGACCAGGACGTCCAGGCCGCCGAACCGCTCCACCGCGTGGGCGACGGCCGCCCGCACCGAGCCGTCGTCGCCCACGTCGCAGACGGTGTGCCCGGCCTGCCCGCCCGCCTCGGTCACCTCCCGGGCCGTGCGTTCGGCGCTCTCGCCGTCGATGTCGGTGGCCAGCACCCGGGCGCCCTCGGCGGCCAGGCGCCGGCAGACCGCCGCGCCGATGCCCCGCCCCGCGCCCGTGACCAGTACCGCGTAGCCCTTCAGGCGTTCCTCGAACCGCTGCATCGGGCCAGCGTAGGCGCCGGGCCGGTCACCTGTCCCCGTGCGCCGCGGCCTTCCGCAGCGCGCGCACCAGGGCCTGGGCGCGCGGGTCGGAGGTGACCGACTTCTGGAGGGAGTTGGTGACGTAGGCGAAGGCCAGTCCCGTCTCGGGGTCGGCGAAGGCCAGCGAACCGCCGCGGCCGGAGTGGCCGAAGGAGCCGGGGCCCAGCATCGGCGAGGACGGCCCGTGGAGCATGTAGCCCAGGCCGAAGCGGGTGGCGACCAGCAGGACGCGGTCGGGCCCGGCCGACTCCTCGGTACGCGCCTGGGTGAGGGTGGCGGGGGCGTACAGCCGGCGGGTGCCGTCGCCGAGGTCGCCGATGAGCGCCGCGTAGAAGCGGGCCAGGGAGCGGGCGGTGGCCACGCCGGAGGATGCGGCGAGCTCGGCGGCCCGGTAGGCGGGGTCGTTCTCGTCGGGCTGCGGGTCGATGGCGCCGAAGGCGCGGCGGGTGAGGGAGTCCGGGTCGCGCCAGGCGTCGGCGACCTCGCGTTTGGGGCGCACCCGCAGCCCGGCGGAGGCCGGCGCGGGCGGGGCCTCCACCTCGGCGATCCGGCCCACCCGGTGCGCCTGGTCGGCGGGCAGTCCGATCCACAGGTCGAGACCGAGCGGTGCGGCCACCTCCTCGGCGAACCAGCGGCCCAGGCTCCGCCCGGTGACCCGCCGCACCAGCTCGCCCAGCAGCCAGCTGTAGGTCTGCGCGTGGTAGCCGTGGGCGGTGCCCGGCTCCCAGGCGGGCTCCTGGGCGGCGACGGCGCGCGGACCGGAGACGCCGTCGAGCGCCTGCTCCGGGCTCAGGGGCGTGTCCAGGGCGGGCAGTCCGGCGCGGTGGGTGAGCAGGTGGCGCACCGGTACGCGTTCCTTGCCCGCCGCCTTGAACTCCGGCCAGTAGGTGCCCACCGGCGCGTCCAGGTCCAGGCGTCCGCGCTGGTGCAGCAGGTGGAGGACGGCGGCGGCCGGGCCCTTGGTGACCGAGCGGACGACCTGGGCGGTGTCCTCGGTCCAGGGCTCCTGCCCGTAGGGGTCGGCCAGGCCGCCCCACAGGTCGGCCACCTTGTGCCCGTCCCGGTAGACGGCCACGGCCGCGCCCCGGTCGCCGCGCTCGGTCAGGTTGGCGCGGAAGGCGTCGCGGACCGGCTCGTAGCCGTCCGCCACCGTGCCCTGGACGTCCACCACTGTCTTCGTGCTCCCGCCGGTCAAAAGGTGATGCGTGTGCCGATGTGTGCACCGATGCGTGCCGTCGTACATGGTGCTACGCGCGAGGCGGCGACACCGACCGGGGGTCGGATCCGGAGGGCGGCTCCAGGCGGTGGGCGCGCATCAGCGCCTCGTCGCACAGCAGGTCCCGGGTGGGGCCGTCGGCGGCGACGACGCCCTCGCCGAGGACGCCCTCGCCGAGGACGACCGAGCGGGGGCACGGCCCCGGGGCGTGGGGCAGGCCGTGGGTGGCCATGGGCACGGTGGCGTCCTCGCGGACGGCGGGCATGGACAGCCGGTCGCCGGGGTCCTGGAAGACGGTGCCGACGCGGCGGCGGACCTCGGCCAGGACGGCCCGGTCCGAGGGGTCCGCCCGCAGTCCGGCCACGGTGGCGCTTCCCGCGCCGCCGGCGAGGATGCCGTTGAGGTGGAGCACGAGGGTGGTCTCGCCGGCGCCGTTGGGTCCGAGCAGCGCGACGCGCTCGCCGCGCTCGTAGGCGCGGATGAACAGCGCCCCGGCGGTCCTGGCCGGCACGCCCCACCGCCTCGCTCCGCGGGCGGGCTTCCGCGGCTGCCGCGGCCCCGTGACCGGAGGGACACGGAGAGCCGGGGCGGCTCCACACCTCGATGGCGGGGAGTGGCCGCGACCTCTTCGCAAGAGCGCCCGAGTCGCCGGTGAACGGATACGGGAGGGGTGCGGCGGGCAGATGTGACGCAGTGCGACAGGCGGGAGCACCCAGCGTTTCCGGCCCGCCCGGTTGCCGGTGGATCGGGATACTTGCCCGATCCAGGGGAAGACGGCATCAATGTCGGATCTTCGCAAAACTGTTGCACAACTCACACCGATTACCTGCGGTATGCCGTCATGAAAACGCTCTGGCGGGGTCGTAGGAGAAAAGGCCCCCGGAAAAGGAGCAACCCCATGCGCGCAGTCGTCGACCACAGCGTCCAGGCACGTCTGATCACCGTCCCCTCGGTCACCCGCGAGGTGACCGTCGGGCTGCGCTACGACCGCCACGATCCCTTCGCCGTCAGCCTGGTCTTCCCACCCGATGTCTCCCTGGACGGGCAGGAGGTCGTCTGGGTGTTCTCCCGCGAACTGCTGGAGGACGGGCTGCGGGCCGCGGTGGGCCTCGGGGACGTGCACATCCGGCCCTCCGGCCCCGAGCGGCCCGAGCGGACGGTCATCGAACTGCGTGCTCCCGAGGGGGTCGCGGTGATCGAGTTCGACACCACCGGCCTGCTGCACTTCCTGCACGGCACGTACGGCGTGGTGCCGGACGGCTCCGAGCACCTGGAGCTGGACCTGGAGCGCGGGCTGACCTCCCTGCTGGGCTGAGGCGGCGGCCGCGCGTCCGGCGCTTCGGCAAGCAGGCGCCGGGATACGGGCGGAACGAAGACCGCAGGACCCCACGGAACAGAAGGAACAGCACGTCCCCGCAGGGCCGCACAGAGCCGCGCGGAGCCCGGAGGGCCCCCGCGCACACGGCCCCGCGCACACGGCCGCCGGTACCGCCCGGCCCGAGGCCCCGGACCCTCCCCGG
>NZ_JAKMAY010000337.1:0-5755 GCF_022015835.1 Streptomyces sp. ICN903
GGTGGGCCGGGAGCGCAGCTCGGGGTGGGCCTGGGTGGCGACCAGGTAGGGGTGGGTCTCGCGCGGGTACTCGACGTACTCCACCAGCTTGTTGTCCGGGGATGTGCCGGAGAACACCAGACCGGTCTTCTCCAGCTCGGCCCGGTAGGCGTTGTTGACCTCGTAGCGGTGGCGGTGGCGCTCCTCGACGTACGGCTCGCCGCCGTAGACCTCGCGCACGATCGAGCCCTCGGCGAGCTTGGCCGGGTACATCCCCAGCCGCATGGTGCCGCCCAGGTCGCCCTCGCCGGCGACGATGTCGAGCTGCTCCTCCATGGTGGAGACCACCGGGTGGGGCGCGGCCTGGTCGAACTCGGTGGAGTTGGCGCCCTCGATGCCGGCCAGGTTGCGGGCGGCCTCGATGACGATGCACTGCAGGCCCAGGCACAGGCCCAGCAGCGGAATGCCGTTCTCGCGGGCGTAGGTGATCGCGGCGACCTTGCCCTCCACCCCGCGCTCGCCGAAACCGCCGGGGATGCAGATCGCGTCCACGTCGCCGAGCTGCTTCCTCGCCCCTCCGGGGACGCGGCAGTCGTCGGAGGTGACCCACTTGATCTTCACGCGGGCGTTGTTGGCGAAGCCTCCGGCACGCAGCGCCTCGGTGACCGACAGATAGGCGTCGGGCAGGTCGATGTACTTGCCGACCAGCGCGACGGTCACCTCGTGGTCGGGCTGGTGGACGCGGCGCAGCAGGTCGTCCCACTGGGTCCAGTCCACGTCGCGGAAGGGCAGGCCCATCCGGCGCACCACGTAGGCGTCCAGACCCTCGGTGTGCAGCACCTTGGGGATGTCGTAGATCGACGGGGCGTCCTTGCAGGCCACCACCGCGTCCTCGTCCACGTCGCACATCAGCGAGATCTTGCGCTTGATGGAGACGGGCACGTCGCGGTCGGCGCGCAGCACGATGGCGTCGGGCTGGATGCCGATGTTGCGCAGGGCGGCGACCGAGTGCTGGGTGGGCTTGGTCTTCAGCTCGCCGGAGGGCCCGATGTAGGGCAGCAGCGAGATGTGGACGACGAAGACGTTGTCGCGGCCGACCTCGTGCCGCACCTGGCGCACGGCCTCCAGGAACGGCAGCGACTCGATGTCGCCGACGGTGCCGCCGACCTCGGTGATCACCACGTCCACGTCGTCGGTGGCCATCCGGCGGATACGGTGCTTGATCTCGTTGGTGATGTGCGGGATGACCTGCACGGTGTCGCCCAGGTATTCGCCGCGCCGCTCCTTGGCGATGACCGTGGAGTAGATCTGGCCGGTGGTGACGTTGGCGGAGCCGTCGAGGTCGACGTCGAGGAACCGCTCGTAGTGGCCGATGTCCAGGTCGGTCTCGGCGCCGTCGTTGGTGACGAACACCTCTCCGTGCTGGAAGGGGTTCATCGTGCCGGGGTCGACGTTGAGGTACGGGTCGAGCTTCTGCATGGTGACCCGCAGTCCCCGCGCCTTGAGCAGGGCGCCCAGGCTGGAGGCGGTCAGGCCCTTGCCGAGCGAGGAGGCGACACCCCCGGTGACGAAGAGGTGCTTGGTCGTCATGGATGTCGAGGATCGAGTCGGCATGGCCAAGAGGGGGCTCCCGTGGTCGCGAGGTGACGTGCGCTGCGGCCGCCCCGGCCGGACCGGTTCGGCCGGCGGGGGTGCCGTCGCTGCGGTTCGGGGGTTGTTGTGCCCTCCGCTCCACGGGCTACCAGGGTATCAGCGGCGCGTCCGGGCTGCCGAGGCGCGGCCCGCCGCCGCCCGGACCATGGCACAGTTACCGGGGCGGCTGCCAAGGCGTCCGCCCGTGCGACGGTCCCGGCGGTCGTCACCGAAGCCGTACACCTAGGTTGTCAATCACCGGATTGTTGTCACCCGGAAGGCCCCGTCACCCCTAAGGTGACCTCGGCGCGGAACATCTGGCCGCGTCGTATCCTGCTCAGACTGTCCGCGCGGGCCCGCCCGCGCGGCAGGACGGAAGACCGCACGTCCCACGGGGCGTAGCCACTGTTCGACTGGAGATGCTCGTGGCCGGGCGCATCGAGGATTACGCACTCATCGGGGACATGCAGACCGCCGCCCTGGTATGCCGGGACGGTTCGGTGGACTGGCTGTGCCTGCCCCGGTTCGACTCGCACGCCGTCTTCGCCGGGCTCCTGGGCACCGAGGAGCACGGCTTCTGGCGCCTGGGTCCCGCCCACCCCGCCGGCCAGGAGCCGCCGGCGGCCAGCCGCCGCCGCTACCGGGGCGACTCCCTGGTCCTGGAGTCCGAGTGGGACACCCCGCGCGGGACGGTACGGGTGATCGACTTCATGCCGCCGCGCGAGCACCACGCGCCGCAGCTCATCCGCATCGTGGAGGGCGTCAGCGGCCGTGTGCCGATGCGCTCGGCACTGCGGATGCGGTTCTCCTACGGCTGGGTGGTGCCGTGGGTGCACAAGGTGGACGGCCGCACCGTCGCCGTCGCCGGCCCCGACTCCGTGTGGGTGGACTCCGAGGCCGACACCTACGGCGAGGACCTGACCACCTACGCCGACTTCACCGTCGCACCGGGCGACCGGGTGGCGATGACCATCAGCTGGCAGCCCTCGCACAAGGAGCCCCCGGCGCCGGCGGAGCCGGAGGCGTCCCTGGCGGCGACCGAGGACTTCTGGCGCGACTGGGTGCGCCAGTGCACGTACCACGGCCCCTACCGGGAGGCGGTGGTCCGCTCCCTGATCACGCTCAAGGCGCTCACCTACGCCCCGACCGGCGGCATCGTCGCGGCCCCCACCACCTCGCTGCCCGAGCACATCGGCGGTGTGCGCAACTGGGACTACCGCTTCACCTGGCTGCGCGACGCGGCGATCACGCTGTCGTCGCTGCTGCGCACCGGCTACCGCAGCGAGGCGCTGGCCTGGCGCGAGTGGCTGCTGCGCGCGGTCGCCGGCGATCCGGAGAACCTGCAGATCATGTACGGCATCGCCGGCGAGCGCGAGCTGGGCGAGACGGAGCTTTCCTGGCTGCCCGGCTACGAGAACTCCCAGCCGGTGCGGGTCGGCAACGGCGCCGCCTCCCAGCTCCAGCTCGACGTCTACGGCGAGGTCATCGAGGCCCTGCACCTGGCGCACATGACCGGCCTGGCGCGCAACGACTACGCCAGCCTCCTGCAGATCAAGCTGATCACCTACCTGGAGGACCACTGGAACGAGCCGGACGAGGGGATATGGGAGGTGCGCGGGCCGCGCCGCCACTTCGTGCACTCCAAGGTCATGGCCTGGACGGCGGTGGACCGCACCATCCGCCTGATCGAGTCCGGCGAGGCCGACGGCCCCCTGGAGCGGTGGCGCGCGCTGCGCGACGAGATACACCGCGACGTCTGCGAGAAGGGCTACGACCCCGAGCGGAATACCTTCACCCAGTCCTACGGGTCCAAGGAGCTGGACGCCTCCCTGCTGCTGATCCCGCAGGTGGGCTTCCTGCCGCCGGACGACAAACGGGTCATCGGCACCATCGAGGCCATCCAGCGCGAGCTGTCCACGCCGGACGGCTTCGTGCTGCGCTACCCGACCTCGGGCGAGCACGCGGGGCTGGACGGGCTGGAGGGCGACGAGGGCGCGTTCCTGGCCTGCTCCTTCTGGCTGGCCGACGACCTGGCGATGATCGGCCGGGTGGAGGAGGCGCGCAGGCTCTTCGAGAAGCTGCTCTCGCTCCGCAACGACCTGGGGCTGCTCGCGGAGGAGTGGGACTCCCGTCTGGGACGCCAGGTGGGCAACTTCCCGCAGGCGTTCAGCCACGTTCCGCTGATCGACACCGCCCTGCGGCTGACGGCCTCGGGAGCCTACGGCGGCTGACGGCCCACCCGCGCGACCGCGCCCGGTACCGCCCGGTGACGTCCGTTTCCCGGATGCGCCGGGCGGTGCCGTGCCACGGTGCTGTAGAACGTACGGCGGGGCCGTGAAAGCGCTCTCACCCGCGGAGCGGGCCGGCCCCCCGCGTCCGGCGGTAGCGTCGGGATTCCGCGAGAGAAGGAGTTGTTCGCCCGTGCACGGTCCCAGACCCACCCTCGAAGCGGTCGCCGCCCACGCCGGGGTCTCCCGCGCCACCGTCTCGCGCGTGGTCAACGGGGGCGCCGGTGTCCGCAAGTCCCTGCGGGACCGGGTCCAGGCGTCCGTGGCCGAGCTGGGCTACGTTCCCAACAGCGCGGCGCGCAGCCTGGTCACCCGCCGCACCGGAGCCGTCGCCGTGGTGATCGCCGAGCCGGAGACCCGGGTGTTCTCCGACCCCTTCTTCGCCCAGCAGTTGCGCGGCATCAGCCGCGAGCTGGCGGCGTGCGACACGCAACTGCTGCTCATGCTGCTGGAGGGCCGCACGGACTACGACCGCATCGGCCGCTATCTGGCGGGCGGGCACGTGGACGGCGCGCTGATGTTCTCGCTGCACCGCGACGACCCGCTGCCGTCCATGGCGAACGCCTCCGGTCTGCCCACGGTCTTCGGCGGACGGCCGGGCTGGCCCGGCGCCGAGGACGACCCCGAGCTGCTGTACGTGGACACCGACAACCGGGGCGGCGCCCGGCAGGCGGTGGAGCACCTGCTTCAGCGGGGGCGCCGGCGGATCGCGGTGATCACCGGCCCGCTGGACCAGACCTCAGCCCTGGACCGGCTCGACGGCTACCTCGACGCCCTGGGCCTGTCCGAGCCCGACCCCGCCCTGGTCGCCCACGGCGACTTCACGGCCGAGGGCGGCGAGCGGGCCATGGCCGAGCTGCTGGACCGCTCGCCCGGCCCCGACGCGGTGTTCGCGGGCAACGACCTGACGGCCACGGGCGCACTGCGGACGCTGCGCGCCCGCGGGCTGCGGGTGCCGCAGGACGTGGCGGTGGTCGGCTACGACGATCTGGAGCAGGCCGCCTGGGCCGAGCCCGCGCTGACCACCGTGCGCCAGGACATCCAGGGGATGGGACGGATGATGGCGGAGCTGCTGCTGCGGCGGCTCGAGCTGGGTGGCGCATCCGGCGGCGAGCGGCCGGCCCCGGTCGTCACCCCCGCGCAACTGGTCGTCCGCGCCTCCAGCTGACCCGACCGGGCCCGGAGCCCGGCGCGGGGTCCGGCGCGGGGTCCGGGCCCGGCGAAGGCCCGGTACGGCGGAGGCCAGGGTGGTCAGCTTCCCTGTGCCAGCTCGTCGTACACGCTCAGTACCTGGGCCACCGTGTCGTCCTCGCTCGGCCAGGTCGCGGCCTGGGCGCGCCCGGCCTCGGCCAGCCCGCGGCGCCGGGCGGGGTCGCCGAGCAGTCCGCCGACCGCCTCCGCCAGCGCGTCCGCGTCGCCGTAGGGCACCAGTAGCGCGGCGTCGCCGACCAGTTCCGGCAGACCGCCCACCGCGCTCGCCACCAGTGGCACCCCGGCCCGCAGTGCCTCCTGCGCCACCACCGCCCGGCCCTCCCAACGCGCGGGCAGCACGGCGACATCGGCGGCGGCGAGCAGCTCCAGGGCGTCCTCGCGCCGCCCCAGCAGCCGTACCGGCAGTTCCTCGGCCTCGATGCGGCGCTGCAGCGCGGGGCGCGCCGGGCCCTCCCCGGCGATGGCCAGCAGCGGCTGCGGATCCAGCCGGCTCCAGGCCCGGGAGGCGGTCAGCAAGGTGGTGTGCCCCTGGCGGGGGACGAGCCGGCCGATGGCGAGGACCAGCGGGCGGCCGGTGACGCCGAGTTCGGCCCGGACCTTCTCCCGTGCCGCGTCGTCCGCCCCGCCCGGCCTCTCCCCGTACC
>NZ_JAKMAY010000338.1:0-5741 GCF_022015835.1 Streptomyces sp. ICN903
CCCAGTGTCCCGCCCCCCGTATCCGTCCCCGGCGCTCCGCCGTCGGCGCGGCGGCCCGGCGGGGCACCGCCCAGGCTATCCCGCCCACCGGGCGGGCCGGGCGAACGAGCCGGTGAGCGTGGGACGATGACGCCCGGTCGGCCGGAGTCTCCACCGGCCCGGGGCAGGGGGTGGACCCATCGCTGTTCGTGTGCTGGTCGTCGACGACCAGGCCGTCGTCCGCGCGGGCTTCGCCGCGATCGTCGACGCCGAACCGGACCTGTCGGTCGTCGGCGAGGCGGGCGACGGCGCCACGGCCGTGGAACTGGCCGCGGAACTCGGCCCCGACGTGGTGCTGATGGACATCCGGATGCCCGGCATGG
Organism: Streptomyces sp. ICN903; assembly: GCF_022015835.1. Taxonomy (NCBI): domain Bacteria; kingdom Bacillati; phylum Actinomycetota; class Actinomycetes; order Kitasatosporales; family Streptomycetaceae; genus Streptomyces; species Streptomyces sp. ICN903. The sequence continues at coordinate 363 of NZ_JAKMAY010000338.1, forward strand.
ACGGGTTGACGGCCACCCGGCTGATCGCCGGCGGCCCGAGCGGGGCCCGTGTCCTGGTGCTCACCACCTTCGACCTGGACTCCTACGTCTTCGAGGCCCTGTGCGCCGGGGCATCCGGATTCCTGCTCAAGGACGCCCGGGCCGATGATCTCCTGGCCGCCGTCCGCGTCGTCGCCTCCGGCGACGGCATCCTGGCGCCGGCGGTGACCGGCCGCCTCATCGCCGCCTTCGCACAGGGCGCGCCGGTCCGTCCCGAGGCGGGCAGGGCGCTGGAGCGGCTCACGCCCCGCGAGCGGGAGGTGCTGCTCCTGGTCGCCTCGGGGCTGACCAACGCCGAGATCGGCGAGCGCCTGGGAGTCTCCACGGGAACGGTCAAGACCCACGTGAACGCGCTGTTCGGCAAGTTGGGGCTGCGCGACCGGGTCCAGGCGACCATCCTGGCGTACGACACCGGGCTGATCAGGCCGCGCACCACCTCCACGGGGTAGACGCCGGCCCGCACTCCGCCGTACGGAGGACCGCCCGCGGCGCCGGCCCGTCCGGCCGTCCGGCCGCTGGTACGAGGCCCCTCTACCCACGGGTGGAGAAGGGGTTCCTGCCAGCGGCCGAGGAATCCGCTGGCCACCCGGCGCGATCCTGGATCCACGGGCCGACACGGCCCACCGGCCCCGCACCGCCGGCCGGGCGGACGGCACATGCCGTCCGCCCGGCCGGTGAGCGCCGCGACCCTCGTGGAACGCGCGGCACGACGGGCGGCGGACGACGAGCGAGACGGAAGAGACGGGTGAGCGAAATGGCCGTGCACGACGGTACGCGGGGCGATGGGGACGGGAACGGCAGGGGGCGGATCCCCGCACGGATCTCGGGCATCGCGGACAACCGGCCCGCCCGGATCTATCTGGCCGTGTGCGCCGCCCTGGTGTTGTGGGTCGCGCTGGACGCGGCGTTCGTCCCGCACGAGGACGCCTCGCTGGCGGGGGTGTGGCCCGTGGCGGCCACCGCCCCGACCAGTCTGCTCGCCCTCGCCGTGCCGCTGCCGGACGGTCCCGTGGGAGCGGCGCTCCTGCTCGGCCTGGTCTCCCTGGCCGCCGTGGTCAACGCCGGGGTCCTCAGCGCCGTGCTCCGCCGGTTCCGCACCCGCGCCGCCCGGGCCTGAGGCGCTCCGCGGGCGGCGGTGCGACGCCGCCGCCCGCGGGGAGCGCGTGCTCCCGCGTTCGGCGCCGGCGGTGTGTGATGCTGGGCGGGACCATGCCGGTCGGACGGCGTACAGCGACGTACAGCGATGTGCCGAGGAGTGCCACCCATGTCGAAGCCACCGCTCCCCGAAGCGGCCGTGACCATGCTGAAGAAGGCCAACCCGGCCGTCATCACGACCCTGCGGTCGGACGGCCAGCCGGTGTCCACCGCCACCTGGTACCTGTGGGAGGACGGCCGGGTGCTGGTCAACATGGACGAGGCCCGCAAACGGCTGCGGCACGTGCGTGACGATCCCCGTGTCACCCTCACCGTGCTCGACGAGGGCAACTGGTACACGCACGTCAGCCTCATCGGCCGGGTGGCCGAGATCCGCGACGATCCGGAGCTCGCCGACATCGACCGGCTGGCCCGCCACTACCTGGGCGAGCCGTATCCGCGGCGGGACCGCCGCCGCGTCAGCGCCTGGATCGAGATCGACCGCTGGCACGGCTGGGGCTCCCTGAAGGACAGCGACCAGCCCGGATGACGCCCCCGGCCGTGCCCGCGCCGCGAGGCGCGGCCTAGGCGCCCGCGAGCCGGCAGGAGTGTTCTTCTCCGTACGGGGCACCGGTCGATGACAGCCCGGTTCGGTTGTTTCAGGAGGCACCGTGACGGAAACCGTCGTTCTCATCCTCGGCCTGGTGGTCGCGCCCATCGCCGCCCTTGCCCTGCTCACCTGGGGGCTGAACGGCACCGTGTGGCTGCTGGACCGCCTCGCCGGCCGGAGGCGGCCGGCGGCGCGGACCGTGCGGTGGCGGGCGCCGGAGGCGAACCCGGGCGGCGGCGCCGGCACCCTTCCCCGCTGACTCCCCGCCGGCCCCCGCGCTGACCCTGCCGGGGCATGGACGGGCGAATCGGGCATGGCGCCCGGCCCGGCCGGTCACACGTCGGAACATGAACGATTCACCGAGCACACCTTCCGCCGACGACCCGGCGGACGAACAGGCCGTCCGGCGCCTGGTACCGGTCTGGCTGGAGGAGGCCGCCCGCCACGACGCGGAGGCGGCCGGGCGGGCCCGGCAGGAGTGGGAACAGGGCCGCCTGTCCTCCGACGCCGCGAGGGAACTGGCCGACTGGGTGACGGCCCGGGTCACCGACACCGGGTTCAACGAGGACGAGGGGCCTTCCAGGCAGGGGCCCGCGCACGTCAGCGTGGCCGACAAGGCCGCGGTCCACCGGTGGCTCGCCGCCCGGGGGCACGACGTGTGAGGCGGCGCCGGGCTGCCGGAGCGGGGCGGCGGCTCAGGTCCAGGTGTACTTGTCCCCGCCCACCCACCGCACGGTGGCCGGGTCGTCCAGGTCCACCGGGCTCAGCCCCGCGTCGTACGCCAGCCGGACCACGTCGGTGATGTCGTGGGCGAGGCCGACCGTCCCGTCACCGAGCTGGACCGTGCGGAACGGCCGGTCCCCGTGTGTCACGCCCCAGACGATGATCGGGGGCTGCGACGGCTTCTCGTCGGTCACGCCCTCCATCGTGGACCGGCGCGGCCCGTCCCGCATCCCGGCCCCCGGCCTGCCCGCGGTCGGGGGCCGGGATGCGGAGCGGGGTGGTCCGGCCGGATCAGCCGGACCCGCTTCCGATCAGTGACCGGTGGGACTCCTGCAGTCCCTCGGGCAGGTCTCCGGGGGCGAACCACCTGGCCTCCAGGATCTCGAGGGGATCGGCCCGGAGGGTGCCACCGGTGAGCCGGGCCTCGTAGGCGACCTCCGCCCGCAGCCGGTACCCACTGGTGAGACGGACGAGTTCGCCGACGCGCACGTCGAGTCCGGTCTCCTCGCGCACCTCGCGGACGACGGTCTCCTGGAAGGTCTCGCCCTTCTTCGCATAGCCCGTCGGCAGGCCCCACGGGCGGTCCTCGCGCCACATGCGGTGCCGCAGCAGGAGCACGTTGCCGTCCGCGTCCCGTACGACGCCGGTGACGCCCACCATGAACTTCGGATTGGCCAGCCACAGCAGGCGCCACTGCAGCGGTCCGCCGATGCGGTGCCAGATCCGGGCGACGATCCTCTTCACGGCCTCTTCTCCTTCGGCAGGTCCGGCACGGGCCGCCCTCCGCGCCGCACCGGTGCGGAAGGCGCCGCCGCCCACGATGGCGCATCCGCCGCCCCCCGCGCGCCAGGCACTCGGGACGGGGCGCTGCGCGCCACCCGCCGACGAGGGTCTCCGGCCCATCTTCCCTGCCGGGAAACGGACTTGAACGTGTTCAAAAACAGGTCTACAGTCCGTGGCAACAGCTTTTTGAACACGTTCAAAGAGCGCTTCACGAAGGGGCGGGGCATGGACCTCACCGTGGTCACGTATGTCGTCTACCTGGCCGTCAGCATCGGTCTGACGGTCTGGGTGGCACGCACGCTCAGCAGGAACGGGCAGATCTTCCTGGAGGACGTCCTGCGCGGGAACGAGAAACTCGCGGACGCCGTGAACCACCTGCTGGTGGTCGGGTTCTACCTCGTCAACCTCGGCTTCGTCGCCCTGTATCTGCGGGTCGGGGCCCCGGTGGACGACACCAGGGGGGTGTTCGAGGCGCTTTCGAGGCAACTGGGCGTGGTGCTGCTGGTCCTCGGCGTGCTGCACCTGGGGAACGTCTACGTGCTGAACCGGATCCGGCGGCGGGGCGCGATGGAGCGGGAGCAGACGCCCCCGGTGCCGCCGCAGGACTGGACCGCTCCGGCCACCGGGGCGTGACGGGCGTGGCGGGCGTGACGGACGTGACGGGAAAGGCCGCCGGGCACGGGGGCGCCGCGGGCGTCCCGGTACGCCGGCTGACGGTGCTGTACGACGCGGGCTGCCCGCTGTGCCGGCACATCCGCGACTGGCTGGCGCGGCAGCGCAAGCTCGTCCCCCTCGATCTGGTGCCCGCAGGCTCGGACGAGGCGCGGCGCAGGCTGCCGGGACTCGACCACGGCCGCACCCTGGAGGAGATCACGGTCGTGGGGGACGGCGGACAGGTCTACCGGGGGCCGGCCGCCTGGATCGTGTGCCTGTGGGCCCTGGCCGGTTACCGGTCCGCGGCCCACCGGCTCAGCACCCCGGCGGGCGCACCGCTGGCGCGCGCGGCGGTGCTCGCCGCGGCGAAGTACCGGCGAGCGGTGCGCGGGCCGGACGGGGACGGCGACTGGGAGGGCGGCTGGGGCGGGACGGCCTACCGCGCGGACGACGGCTGGAGCTACGACCCCGGCACGGGCTGGACCTTCACCGGCCGGACTCCGGCCTCCTCCCTTCCCCCGGCCTGCGGGGGAGACTGTCCGGCGCCCGATTAGGCTCACCCGTGTGGAAGCAGCACCGAGATCCGTACGCGAGGACGCCGCGGCCGGCTCCTCCGAACCCACCGCGGCCCCCGGAGCCGGGAAGCGGGGCGAGCCGGAGAAGGCCGCCGGGCCCGCCCGGCGGCCCAGGAGCGAGCAGACGCGGGCCCTCATCCTGGAGACCGCCCTGCGCCTGTTCCGCGAGCGCGGCTACGACCGTACGACGATGCGCGCCATCGCCCAGGAGGCCGGGGTCTCGGTCGGCAACGCGTACTACTACTTCGGCAGCAAGGAGCACCTGATCCAGGGCTTCTACGACCGGATCACCGAACAGCACCAGGCGGCCGCCGAGGCCGTCCTGGACGGTGAGAGGGACCTCGCGGCACGCATCCGCGGGGTCCTCCTCGCCTGGCTGGACATCGCCGAGCCGTACCACGAGTTCGCGGCCCAGTTCTTCAAGAACGCCGCCGACCCCGACAGTCCGCTCAGCCCCTTCTCCGCGGAGTCCGAGGGCCCGCGGGAGGCGTCGATCGAGGTCCACCGCAGGGTCCTGGCGGGTGCGGACACCGCCTACGATCCCGAACTCGCCGAGCAGTTGCCCCGGTTGCTCTGGCTCCAGCAGATGGGCATGGTCCTGTTCTGGGTCTACGACCGCTCCGAGGGCTCGGCCAACAGCCGCCGTCTGGCCGAGCGCGTGGCGCCGATCGTGGCCCGCGCGATATCCCTGACCCGCTTCCGCCTGCTGCGGCCCCTGGTGCGCGAGACCCACGAACTGCTCAGCGACTTCATGCCGACGGCGGCGGGTATGGCCGCGAACGGGCCGCAGCGCGAGGAGCCGGAGAAGGCGGGCAGGCGGGCGGGGCGGCGGACGGGAAGGAAGGCGGAGGAGAGGAGGAC
>NZ_JAKMAY010000339.1:0-5722 GCF_022015835.1 Streptomyces sp. ICN903
CGGGGACGGTGGCGGGGGTGGACACGGGCCCATTGTCGGGCCGCGCGCGGCCCGCCTCACGGCCGTTCCCGTGTGATCAGTAGCACAGATGTGCGCGCGAAGGGGTGTACGCGGCGGTTCCGCGCGGATACGTTGACCGCATTCGCGCACTTGCTCCATGTGTGTGGATCCGCCGTGCGGACCCCTGCCCGCTTCCGGCGGGGTCCGCGTACCACCGGCCCGGAGGGGATCCGTATGCCGCTTCCGTTCCAGCGCTCCCGCGCGGCACGCCGCCGCCTCGCCGCACGCAGATCCGCCGAGGTCCGCGACGCCCGTGCGTGGGAGGAACTCCTGGACGAACTGCCCGACGAGGACCTGGGGGAGCACCCCGGCGACGCGCTGGAGACCTACCGGCCGGGCGGCAGGCCGCGGTGCGAGGAGGCCGAGTACCTGGAGATCGTCAGGCGGGCGGTCGGACGAATAGGGCGAGGGCGCTGACGGCCCTCGCCCCCCACTGCCCTTAGGCTGCATCGCATGTGCGGAATCGTTGGTTATGTGGGAGGGCAGTCCGCCCTCGACGTCGTCATCGCGGGACTGAAGCGGTTGGAGTACCGCGGTTATGACTCGGCGGGCGTTGCCGTCCTCGCCGACGGCGGGCTGGCCGCCGCGAAGAAGGCCGGGAAGCTGGGCAACCTCGGCAAACTGCTGGACGAGCGCCCGCTGCCGGCCGGCGCCACCGGCATCGGCCACACCCGGTGGGCCACCCACGGCGGGCCGACCGACGCCAACGCGCACCCGCACCTGGACAACTCCGGGCGGGTCGCGGTCGTCCACAACGGCATCATCGAGAACTTCGCCGCGCTCCGCGCCGAGCTGGCCGAGCGCGGCCACGAGCTGACCTCCGAGACCGACACCGAGGTCGTGGCCCACCTGCTCGCCGAGAACTTCTCCTCCTGCGGCGACCTGGCCGAGGCCATGCGGCAGGTGTGCCGCCGGCTGGAGGGCGCCTTCACCCTCGTCGCCGTCCACGCCGACGAGCCCGACACCGTCGTCGGCGCCCGGCGCAACTCGCCGCTGGTGGTCGGCGTCGGCGAGGGCGAGAACTTCCTCGCCTCCGACGTCGCGGCCTTCATCGCCCACACCCGCGAGGCCATCGAGCTGGGCCAGGACCAGGTCGTGGAGCTGAGGCGGGACCGGGTCACGGTCACCGACTTCGACGGCGCCCCCGCCGACACCCGCGCCTACCACGTGGACTGGGACGCCTCGGCCGCCGAGAAGGGCGGCTACGACTACTTCATGCTCAAGGAGATCGCCGAGCAGCCCAAGGCGGTCGCCGACACCCTCCTGGGCCGCATCGACGAGGCCGGGCGGCTGGCCCTGGACGAGGTGCGCATCCCCGACCACGTGCTGCGCGAGGTGGACAAGGTCGTCATCGTGGCGTGCGGCACGGCCTACCACGCCGGGATGATCGCCAAGTACGCCATCGAGCACTGGACGCGCATCCCCTGCGAGACCGAGCTGGCCAGCGAGTTCCGCTACCGGGACCCGATCATGGACCAGCGCACGCTCGTCGTCGCCATCAGCCAGTCCGGCGAGACCATGGACACCCTGATGGCGCTGCGCCACGCCCGCGAGCAGGGCGCCAAGGTGCTGGCCATCTGCAACACCAACGGCTCCACCATCCCGCGCGAGTCCGACGCGGTGCTCTACACCCACGCCGGGCCCGAGGTCGCGGTCGCCTCCACCAAGGCGTTCCTGACCCAGCTGGTGGCCTGCTACCTGGTGGCCCTCTACCTGGGCCAGGTGCGCGGCACCAAGTGGGGCGACGAGATCGGCTCGGTGATCCGGGAGCTGTCGCAGATCTCCACGGAGGTCGAGAAGGTCCTGGCCACCATGGAACCGGTGCGGGAGCTGGCCCGCTCCCTGGCGGACAAGAACACCGTGCTCTTCCTCGGCCGCCACGTGGGCTTCCCCGTCGCGCTGGAGGGCGCGCTCAAGCTCAAGGAGCTGGCGTACATGCACGCCGAGGGCTTCGCGGCCGGCGAGCTCAAGCACGGCCCGATCGCGCTGATCGAGGAGGACCTGCCGGTGGTGGTGGTCGTGCCGTCGCCGCGCGGCCGGTCCGTGCTGCACGACAAGATCGTCTCCAACATCCAGGAGATCCGGGCCCGGGGCGCGCGGACCATCGTCATCGCCGAGGAGGGCGACGAGACGGTCGTGCCGTACGCCGACCACCTGGTGCGCATCCCCGCCACGCCCACCCTGCTCCAGCCGCTGGTGGCCACCGTGCCGCTGCAGGTCTTCGCCTGCGAGCTGGCCACGGCCCGCGGCAACGAGGTGGACCAGCCGCGCAACCTGGCCAAGTCGGTGACGGTGGAGTGATGCGGACCCGCAGGCGCACCGGGCGCACCGGGCGCTTCCGGCGGACGGGGGGCCGCCGGTGATCGTCGGGGTGGGGATCGACGTCACCTCGATCGACCGCTTCGCAGGCGCCCTGGCCCGCACCCCCGCCCTGGCCGAGCGGCTGTTCACCCCCGCCGAGCAGACCCTGCCCGGCGGGGAGCGGCGCTCGGTGGCCTCCCTGGCGGCGCGGTTCGCCGCCAAGGAGGCGCTGGCCAAGGCGCTGGGCGCGCCCGGCGGGCTGGTGTGGACGGACGCGGAGGTGCACGCCTCCGAGCACGGGCAGCCGCTGCTGAGGGTGACCGGCACCGTCGCCGCCCGCGCCGCCGAGCTGGGCGTGCGCCACTGGCACGTCTCCCTCAGCCACGACGCGGGGGTGGCGACGGCCGTCGTGATCGCCGAGAGCTGACCGGCGGGGCGCCCCGCCGGTGCGGCCGGACACGGACGGGCCCGGCGGCCGGCGGTCACACTGAGGGCATGAGAGATGCCTACAGCGTGCAGACCGTACGGGCCGCCGAGCGGGAGCTGATGGCGCGCCTGCCCGCCGGGGCGCTGATGCGCCGCGCCGCCGCCGGGCTGGCCGCCGCCTGCGCCGGGATGCTGGGGCGCGTCTACGGCACCCGGATCGCCTTGCTGGTGGGCAGCGGCGACAACGGCGGGGACGCGCTCTTCGCCGGGGCGTACCTGGCCCGGCGCGGCGCCGGGGTGACCGCCGTGCTGCTCAGCCCGGAGAAGGTCCACGAGAGCGGGCTCGCCGCGCTGCGGGCGGCCGGCGGCCGGGCCGTCGCGGCCCCCGCCGCCCACACCGCGCTGGAGGGCGTGCCCGCCGACGTGCCCGCGCTCGTGCGGCGGGCCGACCTGGTGGTGGACGGCATCGTCGGCATCGGCGGCCGGGGCGGCCTGCGGCCGGGCGCGGTGGAGATCGCCGACGCCGTCGCGGAGGCCAAGGTGCCCGTCGTCGCCGTGGACCTGCCCAGCGGAGTGGACGCCGACACCGGCGAGGTGCGCGGTGTGGCGGTGCGGGCGGCCGCGACGGTGACCTTCGGGGCGTACAAGCCGGGTCTGCTGGTCGACCCCGCGCGCGAGCACGCCGGGGCGCTGCGGCTGGTCGACATCGGCCTGGGTCCGTACCTGGAGGCGGCCGAGCCGGTGGTGCGCGCCGCGCGGCACGCGGACGTGGCCGCCCTGCTGCCCCGCCCGTCGGCCGAGAGCGACAAGTACCGGCGCGGCGTGGTCGGGATCGCGGCCGGCTCCGCCCGCTACCCCGGCGCGGCGGTGCTGGCGGTGGCCGGGGCGCTGCGAGGTGGCGCGGGCGCCGTGCGCTACGCCGGACCCGCGGCCGAGGAGGTGATCGCCCGCTTCCCCGAGACGCTGGTCTCCTCCGGCCCGCCCTCGCGGGCGGGCCGGGTGCAGGCGTGGGTCGTCGGGCCGGGGCTCGGCGACGGGGACGAGGCGCGCGGGATCGTCCGGGACGTGCTGGCCTCGGACGTACCGGTACTGGTGGACGCCGACGGGCTGCGGCTGATGGACGCCGGGGCGCCGCGCGAGCGCACGGCCCCCGTCCTGCTCACCCCGCACGCCGGTGAGGCGGCGGCGCTGCTGGGCGTCGAGCGCGGGGAGGTCGAGTCGGCGCGGCTGGCCTCGGCACGGGAGCTGGCGCGGCGGTACGGGGCGGCGGTGCTGCTCAAGGGCTCGACCACGGTGGTCGCCCCGCCCGGCGGGGACGGCCCGCTGCGGGTCAACCCCACCGGCACCGGCTGGCTGGCCACGGCCGGAAGCGGCGACGTGCTCTCCGGACTGGCCGGCTCGCTGCTCGCCTGCGGCCTGGCGCCCGTGGACGCGGCGGTGGCGGGCGCCTACGTCCACGGCCTGGCGGGCCGCCGCGCGGCGCCGCTGACCAGTGCGCTCGACGTGGCCGAGGCACTGCGCCCGGCCTGGCGGGACGTGGTGGAGGCCGCGGACGCCGGGTGAGCCGGGGGCCGCGGCGGGCGCGGCGGACGTGCGCCGGGGTACGCCGCCGGCCTCGCGGCGGGGACACGGGCCGCGCACGCCGGGCGGGCCGGGAGGCGGCCGGAGGCGGACCTGAGACACTGGGGGCGATGGACGTCGTGAGTGAGCCCTCCGCCACCGGCGCGGCGGTGCGGCCCCGCCCGGACACGCACCGGGTCTGCGCCGAGATCGACCTGGCCGCGCTGCGCGCCAACGTCCGCGCCCTGCGCGAGCGCGCGGCCGGGACCGGGGCCGCGCTGATGGCCGTGGTCAAGGCCGACGCGTACGGCCACGGCATGGTCCCCTGCGCCCGCGCCGCGCGGCAGGCGGGCGCGGCCTGGCTGGGGACGGCCACCCCCCAGGAGGCGCTGGCGCTGCGCGCCGCCGGGGACCGGGGCCGGCTGCTGTGCTGGCTGTGGACGCCCGGCGGGCCCTGGCGCGAGGCGATCGAGGCGGACGTCGACGTGTCGGCGAGCGACCCGTGGGCGCTGCGGGAGATCGTGGAGGCCGCCCGCGCCGGCGGCCGCACCGCCCGCGTCCATCTGAAGATCGACACCGGGCTGGGACGCAGCGGCTGCCGGCCCGCCGACTGGGAGGCGCTGACCGCCGCCGCCCGCGCCGCCGAGGCCGAGGGCACGGTGAGGGTCGCCGGAGTGTGGTCGCACTTCGCCTGCGCCGACGAGCCCGGCCACCCCTCCATCGCCGCCCAGCTCGCCGTCTTCCGCGAGGCACTGGCCACCGCGGCCCGCGCCGGGCTCGACCCGGAGGTGCGGCACATCGCCAACTCGCCCGCCACCCTCACCCTCCCCGAGGCGCACTTCGACCTGGTGCGCACCGGCGTGTCGGTCTACGGGCTCTCGCCCTCGCCCGAGGTCGGCGTGCCGGCGGACTTCGGACTGCGGCCGGTGATGACCCTGCGCGCCCGCCTGGCCCTGGTCAAGCGGGTGCCCGCCGGGCACGGGGTGAGCTACGGCCACCACTACACCACCCCCGGCGAGACGACCCTGGCCCTGGTCCCGGCCGGCTACGCCGACGGCGTCCCCCGGCACGCCTCGGGGAGCGGGCCGGTGCTGGTGGCGGGCAAGTGGCGGACGGTCGCCGGACGGGTGGCCATGGACCAGTTCGTGGTGGACCTGGGCGGCGACGCGGCCGCGGAGGGCGACGAGGCGGTCCTGTTCGGGCCGGGCGACGCGGGCGAGCCGACGGCCGAGGACTGGGCGCGCGCGGTGGGCACCATCGGGTACGAGATCGTCACCCGGATCGGCGCCCGGGTGCCGCGCGTCCACCTGAACGCGGAGGCGTGACGCGGTCATGAGGGACGCAGGCGGCAGGGGGTGGGCGCGCCGCGCGGGGG
>NZ_JAKMAY010000034.1:0-29465 GCF_022015835.1 Streptomyces sp. ICN903
CCCGGCGCCGCCCCCCGCTCCGGCCCGCCCTTACGCCAGCCAGCCCGGCGTGACCATCCCCGACTCGTACGCCAGGATCACCAGCTGCGCCCGGTCGCGTACGCCGAGCTTGGTCATGATCCGGCTGACGTGCGTCTTGGCGGTGGCCGGGCTGAGCACCAGGCGGCGGGCGATCTCGTCGTTGGACAGACCCTCGCCCACCAGGGTCATCACCTCGCGCTCCCGTCCGGTGAGCGCCCTGAGACGGGGCGAGGGGTCGGGCTGCCGCGCCCGTCCGGCGAACTGTGCGATCAGGCGGCGGGTCACCGCCGGGGCGATCAGCGCGTCGCCGCGCGCCACGACCCGCACCGCGTGCAGCAGCTCCATCGGCTCGGTGTCCTTGAGCAGGAAACCTGAGGCGCCCGCGCGCAGCGCCCCGTACACGTAGTCGTCCACGTCGAAGGTGGTCAGGATGACCACCCGGGTGTCCGGGAGCCGCTCGTCGGCGGCGATGCGCCGGGCGGCCTCCAGCCCGTCCAGCCCGGGCATCCGGATGTCCATCAGCACCACGTCGGGCCGCAGCGCGCGCGTCAGCTCGACGGCCCGCGCCCCGTCCCCGGCCTCGCCGACGACCTCGATGTCGTCCTCGTCGCCGAGGATGGAGCGGAAGCCCGCCCGCACCAGGGTCTGGTCGTCGGCGAGGATGACACGCACCCGTCGCCCGTCGTGCTCTGCGGCCATGGCACGAGCCTATGCCGCACGGCCGCGGCCCGGCCGCCCCCGCGCGGGGTGTGGAGAGGCTGTGTAACCCGCCACACGTCCTGCCAAGATCGGGTACGGTCGTGGCTCGCCGATCCGGTGCGGTACACACTCCCCCAGGCGGTGCACAATTACACAAAAGATGTGCTCAACGGCCGAATCGTCCCTCTCCACCCCGAGCGGGCCGTCCGCCCGCCCGTGGCGCGCCCGGCCGTGATGCGGTGCCGGCGTTCCGTTCGCGGGCTGCTGTCCCCGCGAGCCGCGCGGTAGTGTTCGAGACGGACAGAGGGTGCGTGTCACCATGACGGAGAGGTCCCCGGCACCGGCCGGCACCGCGCAGAGGGGAGGGGCCATGAGCGAGGTGAGCGGCGACGTCGACTACGCCGCCCTGTTCGACGCCGTCCCCACACCCCTGTCGGTACTGGACCGGGACCTCGTCTTCGTGGAGGCCAACCAGGCCTATCTGGAGATCACCGGGCGTTCCCACGGCGAGCTGATCGGCCGCCATCTGTTCGATGTCTTCCCCGCCAACCCGGACGACCCGAACGCCGACGGCCCCAGGAACCTGCTGGCCTCGTTCCGGCGCGTACTGGAGACGGGCAAGCCGGACACCATGATCCTCCAGCGGTACGACATCCCCCGCCCCGGTGCCGAGGGCGGGTACGAGGAGCGGTACTGGAGCCCGGTCAACACCCCCGTCCTCGGCGAGGACGGCTCGGTGCGGCTGATCGTCAACCGCGTCGAGGACGCCACGGCGTACGTGCGCGACAGCCTCGCCCACCCCAGCAGCCTGACCGGCGCCGACACCGGCGACGGCCTGCGGGCGGCCGGCGGGAAGATCGCCGAGGCCGAACTGTACGCCCGCGCACGGGAGCTGTACGAGCACAATGAGCGGCTGCGGCAGGCGCACGCCCGCGAGCACGAGGTGGCCCTCACCCTGCAGAAGGCCATGCTGCCGACGCACATGCCGCTGGAGCGCCGCAACGCGGCCGTGCGCTACCGGCCCGCCCAGGGCTCGCTGAACGTGTGCGGCGACTGGTACGACATGATCAACCTCAGCGAGGACCGCTTCGCCGTGGCCGTGGGCGACGTCGTCGGCCGGGGCCTGGAGGCCGCCAGTGTGATGGGGCAGCTGCGCAGCGCCCTCAGCGCCGCCATGCGGGTCGCCGACGGCCCCGCGCAGGCGCTGTACGGCCTGGACCTGTACGCGCGCTCCCTCGACGGCGCGCTGGCCACCACCGCCGTCAAGCTCGACATCGACACCCACACCCACACGCTCACCTACAGCAGCGCCGGCCACCTGCCGCCCATGGTGTGCCACCCCGACGGGTACACCGAGCTGCTGGACCAGGCCACCGACGTGCCCCTGGCAGCCCGGAGCAGGCCCTCGCACCGGCCGCAGGCGATCACCACCTACGTGCCGGGCTCGACCCTCGTCCTCTACACCGACGGGCTGGTCGAGCGCCGCGAGGAGTCCATCGACGTCGGGCTGAAGCGGCTGTCGGAGAGCCTGGTCCGGCACCGCGACCTGGGCCCGGAGGAGATCGCCGACAACCTCCTGGAGGACCTCGGCATGAACCAGGGCACCGCCGACGACGCGGCCCTGGTCGTCATCAAGCTATAGGGCCGCGGCGCGGACGGTGACGAGCGGCGGTGGCGGGCCGGTGGCGGCCCACCTCACCGGGCGGGCTCCCCCAGCGGCAGCCGGGCCTCCACCCGGTAGCCCCGGACGCCTCCCGTACCGCCCTCCCCGCGCACGTTTCCCGCGGTCAGTGTGCCGCCCAGCGCCCGCGCCCGTTCCGTCATCCCGGCGACGCCGCTGCCCGGGGTGCTCCCGCCCGGCCCGCCGGCGCCTTCCGCTCCCGCCTCCCGCGGCGCCCCGTGCCCGTCGTCCTCGACCAGCACCCGCACGGCGTCCTCCTCGTGGCGGACGGTGACGACCGCGCACCGCGCCCCCGAGTGGCGGACCGTGTTCGTCAGGGACTCCTGCACGATCCGGTACGCGGCCAGCCCCACCTGCGGCGGCACCGGCCGCCCCGGCCGCCCCTCGGTCACCAGACGCGCGTCCAGCCCGGCCGCGCGTGCCCGCTCCACCAGAGCTCCCACGCCCTCCAGTCCGGCCGCGGGCGCGGTGGGCGCCGCCTCCTCGTCCGCCTGCCGCAGCACTCCGAGCGTGGCGCGCAGTTCACGCAGGGCGTCGCGGCTGCCAGCCCGCACCGCCTCCAGCGCGGCCACCAGCCCCTCCGTCTCCCCGGGATGCCTGGTGTGCCGGTGCAGCGCGGCCCCGGACTGCACATTGATCAGCGACAGGCTGTGGCCGATCACGTCGTGCAGCTCGCGGGCGATGCGCAGCCGCTCCTCCACCGCGGACTGCCGCGCCCGCACCTCCTTCTCCCGCTCCGCCGCGACCGCCCGCTGCTCCACCGCCCGCAGATACGCCTGCCGGTTGCGCTGGGCGTGTCCGGCGGCGATCACCCCGAACAGCCAGCCGGTGAGGAGCACCATCGCGGCGTCGTCCACATGCCGCCCGCCGCCCGGCCCGGGCGCCAGTTCGCCGTAGCCGACGGCCAGCATGGCCGGTACCGCCAGCGCCACGGCCGCCGTCAGGCGCCCCTCGGCCGCGACGGTGTGGAGCGCGACGGCGAAGGCGATCACCGGCAGCGGGCTGTCGTACGGGTTGGCCGGGTAGTACACCGCCGCGCACAGCAGGACGGCCAGCGCCACCGGCACCGGCCGGCGCCGGCGCCAGTACAGGGCCCCGCAGCAGGCCGCGATCAGCGCCCAGTCCAGGGCCATCCTCGGCCACGGCTGGGGGACGACGGTCATCCGGTACGCGTTGAGCGCCACCAGGACCGCCACGACCACCGCCGCCAGGAGGCGGACGGGGCGGCGGGAGGAGGACGTCACGATCGGCGGCATGGGACGAAGCGTATGCACGGGCGCGCGCGGAACGAGGGGCCGCCGGCCCGGCCCGGCAGACTCCGCGGCCGGCGGGAGCGCGGCGGCACCGGCCGGAAAGCGGGCATACGTAGGCTGAACACGATCGGCCGCCGAGGCGGCGAGACGGTACGACGAGGAGGCACCCGATGTCCGACGCCCCGACCCCCGAGACCTCGCAGCCCGCGCACGACCCGGAGGTGCTCCAGCTCGCGGCCAAGGTCTTCGACCTCGCCCGGGAGGGTGACACGGACACCCTCGCGGCGTACGTGGACGCGGGCGTACCGGCCAACCTGACCAACGACAAGGGCGACTCGATCCTGATGCTCGCCGCCTACTACGGCCGCACTCCCACCGTGCGGGCCCTGCTGGAGCGCGGCGCCGACCCCAACCGGGTCAACGACCGCGGCCAGACGCCCATCGGGGGCGCGGTCTTCAAGGACCAGGAGGAGATGGTGCGGCTGCTGCTGGAGGCCGGTGCCGATCCGGCCGCGGGCAACCCCTCGGCCATCGACACGGCGCGGATGTTCGGCCGCCACGAACTGCTGCGGCTGCTCGGCGCGGAGTGAGCCACGCGGAGTGAACCGCGGCGCGGAACGGCCGGCCGGGACCTCCGCCCCGGCCGGCCGTTCCGCACGTCCCGGCCCCTCACACCGGGTACGGCACTTCCTCCCGCGCCCGCCGCAGGGCCAGCGCCCACCATGCGAGCTGGTCCAGCAGTGCGTTCGCGGCCCCGGCCGCCTCGCCCGCCCGGCGCGGCTCGCCGTCCGGCCCGAACTCCCGCCAGGCGTCGTGGAAGCTGACGGTCTCCCGGATCGTGGCCGCGTGCAGCTCGGCGAAGACCAGCCGCAGCTGCTCCACCGCCCGCAGCCCCCCGCCCCGCCCGCCGTAGGAGACGAAACCGACCGGTTTGGCGCGCCACTGGGGCTTCAGGGAGTCGATCGCCGCCTTCAGTTCGCCGGGGAAGCTGTGGTTGTACTCGGGCACCACGACCACGACGGCGTCGGCGGCGTCGATCCGCTCGCCGAACGTCCTCGCGTCCCCGTCGGGCCGCGCCAGGTCGATCACGTCGAGCTTCACGTCCTCGCGCCGCCCGGCCTGCCGGGCGAACCACTCCCCCACCGTGGTCACGAAGCGCCCCTCGCGCACGCTTCCGAGGATCACCGCGAGCCGGTACTGGTCCTGCCGTGCCGCCGCGTTCATCACGTTCTCCCGTCCACTCGGTCGCGGCCCCACCGCGAGGCCACGACCGAGAACCTAGGAGCTCAAGCCGACTTGAGGTCAAGTCCGCGCCCGCGCAGGGGTTCCGCGCCCGGTGCCGCGCGCCCGGGCGGCCGTACGCGTCCACCCCGCCGCACTCCGCCGTCACCATCCGTTCTCCTTCCCGATGCGCTTGTGGGGCCACGGTGAAAAATCCACCGGCACCGGCGTCAGGCAGCGACTGCCTGGATACAGAAAGTGATAGTCGCCCGTCGGAGGGCATCGAAGGAGCACGGAGCGCGATGGAATCCCGAACCCAGTACTTCCCGGCGGCCTTGGAGGTCCCCGCAGGCCCGAACGGCGGGAGGTGCCGGCATACGCCGGCACCCGTACGCACCTCACGCGTACCGGACCCCGGGCCGGCCGTGCCGCCCGACGACCCGCCCGCGAGGGCCGTGGCGGCGCCGCGGGCGCGGGAGGCGTGGTGAGCGTGGACAGGCGGGAGGGACCGCCCGCGATCACGGTCGGTTCGGTGGCACGGGACCTGCGGGACGGGCGGGTCGGCGACGTGATGGACGTCCGCCCCGGACGGGTGTGGCTGCGCCCGCTCGGCGGCGGACGGGAGTGGGACGCGAAGCCGGACGACGTCCGGCCGCTCACCGCTCACGAGCAGCTCAGCGCCCGCCTCGCCGCCGCCAACGCCCGAAGCCGCCGCGCCCTGCCATGACCAAACCCGCCGTCACCGCGGAGAGGAGCCGCCCGGCGCGGAGGTGCTGCTCAGCGCTCGCCCCGGGAGCCGCCGGGAGGCTCCCGGCGGCTGCGCCGGGCCGATCCGAGGGCGACGCCGAACGCCATGCCCACACCGATCCCGAGGGCGATGTTGTCGAACACCGTCAGGCCCAGGGCGACCCCGATCGCCACCCCGACGGAGATGCCCACCGCGACATCGCCGTTCCCCGACTCGCTCCCGCCGTTCTTCCCGTTTCTCTCCGTCATGGCCACACCCTCCCATCCGCCCGCCCTCCCCGGCGAGCGGGCGGGCGGCCCGCGCGGGCCGCCGCCGCTTCACCGTCACAGGCCGGACCTAGGATCCGGGCATGAGTACGCACCGGCAGGAAGACCCCCTGGAGCAGGACCCCGTGACCGTCGGCATGCGCTTCGCCGAGATCGTCACCGGCACGGTGATCAGCGAGGAACCTCCGCACCCGGACTCGCCGCTGGGCCGCATCACGGCCTTCACCGCCGAGCACGGCGGCGACGCCCTCACCCCGGAGCACGTCCGCGCGGCCGTCGAGGGACGGCCGCTGCCGCCGCCCGCCTGACGGCTCCGGCCGTACGGGCCGCGAGATCCCCGCCGCGGCGGGTCAGCCCGGGAGGAGCTCACCCACGAGGTCCCACAGCCTTTCGCCCCACCTGGCCCACCAGGGGAGCTTCCATCCGCCGAACGCGGCGGCCAGCGCGTACCCGACGGCGGCGTCCACCGCCTCCACCCCAACGCCGTCGCGCCACTCGGCCGGCGCCGGGCGGCCGTCCGAGCGGAAGTGGCCCAAGGGCCGGTCGTCCCGGGCAAGGCGGGACCGCCCGCGGGGGCGGCGGCGCGGCGTCAGACGGTAGCGGGCCCCCCGGTGGGTGGCACACGCCCCGTACCAGCGGCGCGGCCCCCGGCCCGGTCCCGGGGACAGGACGGCGGGTTCTCCGCCGACGGTCATGGCGAGACGGCGGCGGCGACGGGTTCCGACGGGTACCCGGCCGTTCCTCCTCGTCCCCTTGACGCGGCGGATGGTGACGGTGGGAATCCCCGCCCCCTCGACCCGCAGACTCCCCGCCCCGGGGTACAGCGTCACACCGACCGTCCCGAAACGGGGGTCGTCGACGAGGCGTGTGGCGCTGACGTAGGCCATGCGGCGATCCTGCCACGCCCGCTCTGGCCGGAAGTCGCCCTGCCGCGCGCCTCGGCCGGGTCCGTACGCTGCGGGGGTGGAGATCACCGGTCGGCGCCGAAGCGGCGGCCGGACCGGGCACGGGACCGAGGGCAGTGGGGTGGGGACATGGGCGCGCGGCCGCTGACGTTCGTGGTGGGCACCGGGCGGAGCGGTTCGACCGCGCTGTCGCGCGTGCTGAACCTGCACCGGGACGTCCTCAGCCTCAACGAGCTGCTGGCCTCGGTCGGATCCGAGGGGATGCCCGAAGGGGCCCTGGACGGCGTGGAGTTCTGGCGCCTGCTGGCCGAGCCCAACCCGGCGTTCGACAGGATGATCCGCAGCGGCGCGCCCATTCCGGAGTTCCTCTACCCGCGCCGTCCCGGGCGCTTCTCGGCCGACACCACCGGCATTCCCAAACTGTCCCTGATGGTGCTGCCGCACCTCACCGACGACCCCGACGGCCTGCTGGACGAGCTCGCCCCGCAGGTCCGTGCCTGGCCGCTCCGCCCGGTCGAGGAGCAGTACCGGGAGCTGTTCGAGCTGCTGTGCGTCCGTTTCGGGCGGCGGGCGGTGGTGGAGCGTTCGGGTTTCTCGGTGCGGTGGGTGCCCCGGCTGCGGGCGGGCTTCCCGGAGGCGAGGTTCGTCCACCTCCACCGGGGCGGCCCCGACTGCGCGCTGTCGATGAGCCGGCACACCGGTTTCCGGATGATCTCGATGCTGGAGGAGATGTACGCGCTGCTGGGCCTGGAGTTCGGCGACGAGCTGACGCCCGAGCACGCCCGCGAGCTCCCGCCGGACCTGGCGGGGCTCCTGCGGGATCCGTTCGACCCCCGGCTGGTGTTCGACCGGGTGATGCCGGTGGCCCGGTTCGGGGAGCTGTGGTCGCGGCTGGTGACCGAGTGCCTGGAGCATCTGGCCCGGGTGCCGGAGGCGGCCCGGACGAGCCTGTCGTACGAGGACCTGCTGGACGCGCCGGAGCGGGAGCTGTCGCGGCTGGCCGAGTTCGCCGGAGTCGCGCCCGACGGGGAGTGGCTGGCGGCGGGCCGGTCGATGCTCGACGCGGGCAGGCGGGGGGCCTCGCTGCGGCTGCCGCCGGAGGAGCTGGAGGCGCTGCGGGAGGCCTGCGAGCCGGGGGAGCGGGCGCTCGCCGCGGTGTGACGCGGAAGGGCGGCGCGGAGTGCGCCGCAGGGCTCGTCCCGGGAAGCGGCGGTCGGTGGTCCCGCCACCGGCCTGTCGTAGGGCGGTGTTACGGTGATCTTGACCGCCCCCCACGAGTCGCAGACCGCGCGTTCGGCACGTTCGCGCACGCCGAACTACGGGGGAGTGCATCTTGAGCCGCCGCCGCAACGACCGGCGCACCGGCACCGCCCATCGCGGTGCCGCCCGCCGCGGTGCCGCCCGCCAGGAGGGACGGGGCAGACGGGCCCGCCGGAGCGACCGCCGCGGGAGGCGCCCGCACATACGGGTGCTGGCCTCCATGGCGACCGTCGGGGCCTTCGCCCTCGGCGGATTACTGGTCTCCCAGCAGGGCTCCGCGGATTCCCGGACCATGGCCACGCCGCAGGATCCAGACGAGCCGAGGGCCTCGGAGGAGGCGGTGTTCGTACCGCCGTCGCCCTCCCCCTCCTCCTCCGCATCGGCCTCTGCATCGGCCTCCGCTTCGCCGTCCCCCTCCCCGTCGCCCTCCACGCAGGAGCCGGCCGAGCCGTCGGCGATCCCGGTCCCCGCGACCGGGCCGGGCACCTTCACCACCGCGCAGGCCTCCGGCGAGGCCGTCGGACAGGGCACCATCCGCACCTACCGGGTGCAGGTGGAGGACGGCATCGAGCTCTCCGCCCGGCAGGCCGCGCAGGAGGTCGCCGCGATCCTCGCCCATCCGCGCGGCTGGACGAACGACGGTGTCAACGGCTTCCGCCTGGTGGCCGACGGCCCCGCCGACTTCACCGTCAAGATCGCCACCCCCGGCACCGCCGACGCCATCTGCGGAGCCGCCGGGCTCAACACCCGCGGCGAGCTGAACTGCGCGGTCGGCCCGACCGTGGTGGTCAACCTCAAGCGCTGGGTGCTGGGTTCGCCGCAGTTCGCCGGTCCCGTCACCGAGTACCGGGCACTGATCGTCAACCACGAGGTCGGCCACCGCATCGGCCACGGCCACGAGACCTGCCCGGGCCCCGGGCGGCCCGCGCCCGCGATGATGCAGCAGATCAAGGGGCTCAAGGGCTGTGTCGCCAACGCCTGGCCCTACGACACCGACGGCACCTACCTGGGCGGCCCCTCCGTACCGTGAACCTCCCGGCGGCGTCCGGCCGCTCCCGGCCGGGCCGCGCTGTCGGCAGGAGCGGTTACTGTCCGGCCATGACTTCCCAGCACAGCCGGAGCCCCTTCTCCGCCCTCGGCCGTCTGACCGTCCTCGTGGAGGATCCGGACGACGCCCTGGCGTTCTACCGCGACGTCCTCGGACTGCGTGTGCTGTACGACCGGACGGTGGACGGCTACCGGTACCTGCACCTGGGCGTCCCCGGGCAGGAGGGGACCGGTCTGTGGCTGATGCCCGCCACCGGCGAGGAGGAGCGCCGGCTGGTCGGGCGTCAGACCGGCGGACAGCCGCTGCTCGTCCTCTACACCGACGACCTGGGCGCGGTCGCCGCCCGTCTGCGCGAGCACGGCGTACGGATGTGGGATCTGCGGGAGGGCGCGGACGGCGCCTCGCTGCACTTCGCCGACCTGTACGGGAACGTGATCGTCGCGGCGCGGACACACGGCTGACGGTCCCGGGCCGGGCCGGCCGGGCCCGGCTCAGGGACGTTCCGAAGCGGCCGCCGGCGCCGGCATCGCCTCGCGCAGCCGGGCCAGGAAGGCCCGGGCCGCCGGCCCGGAGGGTCCGTCGGCGCGCCAGGCCAGGGCGATCCGGCCGCGCAGCCGCGGCCGTACGATCTCCAGGGCCCGCAGCCGGTCCCCGGCCTCCGCCGCCGAGCCCGCCGGGAGCACGGCGACGCCCAGGCCGCGTGCGGCGAGCTCGGCCAGGACGTGCGGTGCGGCGGCCTCGTAGCCGACGCGGGGCCGGATGCCGGCCGCGGCGCAGGCCCGGTCGAGCACGGCGCGCAGGCCGGTGCCGCGCGGCAGGCTGATCAGGGTGCGCTCGCCGAGCGCGGCCAGCGCCACGCTCGCGCTCCCGGCCAGCGGGTCGTCCGGCGGGACGGCCGCGACCAGCGGTTCGTCGACGGCGATCTGGAGTTCGACGCCCGGCGGCGGCTCCTCGCCGGTGAGCCCGATGACCGCCACGTCCAGTTCGCCGCGCTGGAGCGCGGTGACCATCCGGTCGGAGACGTCCTCGGTGAGGGTGATCTCGACGTGCGGGTGGTCGTCGTGGAAGCCGGCCAGCACGGAGACCACGTCGAGGTCGTGGGTGGCCGCGGCCGAGAACAGCCCGACCGTGACCCTGCCGCGCAGCAGGCCGGTGAACTCGTCCGCGGTCCGCCGCATGCCCTCGACGGCGGCGAGCGCGGCCCGCGCGTAGGGCAGCAGCGCCTCGCCCGCCTCCGTGGGGCGCACCGTGCGGCCGGACCGGTCCAGCAGCGGCTGGCCCAACTCCCTCTCCAGAAGGCGGATCTGGGCGCTGACGCCGGGCTGGGCCACGTGCAGGCGCTCGGCGGCGCGGGTGAAGCCCGCCTCCTCGACCACGGCGACGAGGTAGCGCAGCTGCCTGATCTCCATAACCCCTGATTCTAGTTCCCATACAGTCCAGATCTTGGACTTATGGAAGGTCCGTCACCACCCTGGAGGTCATGGAACGCGCATCGCACAGCGGCACCGGCACCGGCACCGGCACCGGCAGCACCGACGCCATCCCCACGACCACCGGCCCGGTCCTCCGGCCCGGCGACCCCGGCTACGACGAGGAGGTCTCCGGCTTCCAGACGGCCTGGACCCACCGCCCCGACCTGGTCGTCGGCGCGGCGGACGCCGAGGACGTACGGCTGGCCGTGGCGTACGCGGCCGGGCGCCGCCTGCCCGTGGCGGTACAGGCCACCGGACACGGGCTGTCGGTGGCCGCCGGGGGTGGCGTGCTGATCGGCACCCGGCGGATGACGGGTGTGCGCATCGACCCGGAGCGCCGCACCGCGCGCGTCGCCGCCGGCGCACGCTGGGGCGCGGTGGTGGCGGCGGCCGCCGCCCACGGCCTGGCCCCGCTCAACGGCTCCTCGCCGACCGTCGGCGCCGTCGGCTACACCCTGGGCGGCGGCATCGGGCTGCTGGCCCGGCGGTTCGGCTACGCGGCCGACCACGTGCGCGCCCTGGAGGTCGTCACCGCCGACGGCCGGCCGCGCCGCACCGTCCCCGGCGACGAACTGTTCGGCGCCCTGCTGGGTACCGGCGGAAACTTCGGCGTGGTGACGGCCATGGAGATCGACCTCTTCCCCGTGCCCGCGCTCTACGGCGGGCAGCTCGTCTTCGGCGCCCCGCTGGTGGAACGGGCCCTGGAGGTCTGGCGGCGCTGGACGGCGGACGTGCCCGAGACGCTGACCTCCTCCGTCGCCCTGCTCTCCTACCCGGACGTGCCGGCCGTCCCCGCGCCGCTGCGCGGCCGGTACGCCGCCTCGTTCCGGATCGTCCACAGCGGCCCGGCCGGGGAGGGTGAGCGGCTGGCGGCGCCGCTGCGGGCGGTCGGCGAGCGACTCGTGGACGACCTGCGCGAGATGCCGTACGCCGTCTGCGACTCCATCCACCGCGACCCTCCCTTCCCGCAGCCCTACACCGCCACCAACGCCCTGCTGCGCGAGCTGCCGCCCGAGGCGCTGAGCGCGGTGCTCGACACGGTGGGGCCAAGCTCGCCCGTCCCCTGCGTCACCGATGTGCGCCACCTCGGCGGGGCGCTGGGCAGGCGCGGCCCGGCGGGGGTGGCCGTGGACCACCGGGAGGCTCAGTACATCGTGCGCGCCATCGCCTTCCCCGGCCCCCCGCCCGGCGGCACCGGGCACAGCCTCCAGCAGGTCCGCGACCGGCTCGACCTGCTGCGCGAGGCCCTGGCCCCCTGGGCGCCGGGCCACAGCCCGGCCTTCCTCTACGGGGACGGCGAGCGGGCCTGCGAGGCCCAGACCCGCGCGGGCTACGACCCGGGCGCCTACGAGCGGCTGGCGGCCCTCAAGGCCGTCCACGACCCGCACAACCTCTTCCGCTTCAACCGCAACATCAGGCCGGCCGGCGCCGGCCGGTCAGCGGCAGCCGCGCCGTGACCGTCCCGTCCCCGCCGGTCTCCAGGCCGGCTCCGGCGGTCGCGAGCAGGCGGCGGGACGCGGCGCCCGCCGCGTCCGTACGGGCGAGCAGCCGGGTGGCGCCGGCGGCGCGGGCCTCGTCGCGGAGGAGGGCGAGCACCGCCGTGCCGACGCCCCGGCCGCGGTGGGAGCGGCCGAGCCACAGCCCGGCCTCGACCGTGTCCGGCTCCGGGGCGGGGGCCAGCCGGGCGGCCCCGGCGACCGCCTCCCGGGGCCGGCCGTCCGGGCCCGGTTCCGTGACGAGGACGGCGTACACGGTCTCCACCGGTTCGGGGCCCAGGGAGCGCGAGCGGTGGAAGCGGACGAACGCCTCGCGCCGGGCGTCCGTCCAGCCGGGCCCGCCGCCGTCCTCGGTCGGCGGCATCACCTCGCCGGGGTCGGCGTCGGAGGCGGCCGTGGCCGCCAGGTCTTCCAGCAGTGCCTCGTCCAGGGGGCGCAGGGCGACGTGGGCGGAGCTCATGAGGTCCATGGGGGGCACACTGCCCGAGACGCGCGCCGCTCCCCAACGGCTTTTCGCATCCGAAAGCCGCTCCCTTACGGGGGAATCCGGCAGGTCGTCCCGTGCGCCGACGGCCCGCCGGGGCGGCGCGGCCTTAGGCAGAAGCCATGGCTCCCCACGAAGACCATCACACCGCCGGACACGCCGCCGAACCCACCACCGAACCCGCCGCCCGCCGCACCGCCGGAGCCGCTCCGTCGCTGTCGCGGCGGCGTTTCACCGCCGGCGCCACCACGGCCGCAGCCGTCGCCGGGCTCGCCGCCGCCGCGCCGGCCGCACCCGCCGCACCCGCCGCCGCGCCCGGAGCGCCCTCCCCCGAACCCTCGGCCACCGCCGGGCAGGCCGCCCTGGCGGTGGCCCGCGCCATCCTCCTGCTGGACGAGGACGGCACCGAGCTCGCCCCCCGGTACGAGAAGGTCCTGCGCGGCGGCCTGCCGCGCTCCGGAGCAGCAGCGACGGGCACGCCCGGCGCCCCGGGCAAGGAGGTCCTGGTCGTCGGCGCGGGCCCGGCCGGGCTGGTCACCGCTCTGCTGCTGGGGCGGGCCGGCCACCGCGTCACCGTCGTCGAGGCCAACGGCAACCGGGCCGGTGGCCGGATCAAGACCTTCCGCACCGGCGGCCACGAGAGGGCGGAACAGCCCTTCGCCGACCCGAAGCAGTACGCGGAGGCCGGGGCCATGCGCATCCCCGGCAGCCATCCGCTGGTCATGGGCCTGATCGACGAGCTGGGACTGAAGCGCCGCCGCTTCCACCTGGTGGACGTGGACGCCGACGGCAGGCCCGCGTACCGCACCTGGATCGCCGTCAACGGCGTCCGGATGCGCCGCGCCGACTACGCGAAGAACCCGCGGGCGGTCAACCGGTCCTTCGGCGTGCCCGAGAAGTACCTGGACACCCCCGCCGCGGAGATCCTGGACCGGGTCCTGGATCCGGTGCGCGACGAGTACAGCACCGTCGGGCCGGACGGGAAGCGCGTGAACAAGCCGCTGCCGCAGTGCCTGGAGGGCTGGACCCGGGTGGTCCGGAGGTTCGGCGGCTGGTCGATGCACCGCTTCCTGACCGAGCACGCGGGATTCGACGAGCGCACGATCGACCTGATCGGCACCCTGGAGAACCTCACCTCACGCCTGCCCCTGTCCTTCCTGCACAGCTTCATCGGCTGGTCCCTGATCAACCCCGGCACCGTCTTCTGGGAACTGGAGGGCGGCACCGCCACCCTGGCGGACGCTCTGCTGAAGGAGCTCGAGGGCCTGAAGGTCCCGGTGCGCTTCGACCGCCGCGCCACCCGCGTCGAGTACCGCGGGGAGGGGCGGCGCGGAGGCGACGGCACCCCGCACATCGGCGCCGACGGCCCGGCGGTGTGGATCGACACCGTCTCCGAGGGCCGCGACGGCGCGGTGGTGCGCGAGCAGTTCACCGGCGACTGCGCGGTCCTCACCGTCCCGTTCTCCGGGCTGCGGCAGATCCAGGTCGCCCCGCCGCTGTCGTACGGCAAGCGGCGGGCCGTCACCGAGCTGCACTACGACAGCGCCACCAAGGTGCTGCTGGAGTTCAGCCGCCGCTGGTGGGAGTTCGACGAGGCCGACTGGCGGCGGGAGCTGGAGCGGGTGCGGCCGGGTCTGTACGACGCCTACCGCCTGGGGAGGGCGCCGGACGACGGCAGCCTGCTGGGCGCGCACCCGTCCGTGCCGCGCGGCCACATCTCCGACGCCCAGCGCGTGCACTACACCGCCTGCCGGTGGATCTCCCGGGACCAGCCGGAGGCGGCGGGCGTGACCGGCGGCGGGTCGGTGTGCGACAACCCCAACCGGTTCATGTTCAACCCCTCGCACCGGGTCGAGGGCAGCGAGGGCGGCGTCCTGCTGGCCTCCTACAGCTGGGCGGACGACGCCCGGCGCTGGGACTGCCTGGACGACGAGGCCCGCTACCCGTACGCCCTGCGCGGTGTGCAGCAGGTCTACGGGCAGCGGGTGGAGGTCTTCTACACCGGTGCCGGGCGCACCCAGAGCTGGCAGCGCGACCCGTACGCGTACGGCGAGGCGGCCGTACTGCTGCCGGGCCAGCACACCGAGCTGTTCCCGCTGCTGGGCCGCCGTGAGGGGCCGCTGTTCTTCGCGGGCGACCACACCTCGATCAGGACGGCGTGGATCGAGGGCGCCCTGGAGTCGGCGGTACGGACGGCGCTGGAGGTCCACCGGGCCTGACGTGTCCCGTACCGGGCCCGGCCGGGCCCGGCGCGCCCGAGCCCGGCGCGGCCGGGTGGGAGCGGCCCGTCACCCGCCCCCACCCGGCCGCCCGCCCGTGCGGCGGGGCCGTCAGCCCTCGCCCCTGAGGCGGCCCGCGATGCGCACCACGCGCTGCGCCATGTGGTCGAGGGCGGCGTACTCCGCGTCGGTGAGCGGGGCGTCGTTGTTCGCCCCGGTGACGTGGGAGACGCCGTAGGGGTTGCCGTCGACGAACTTCAGCGGGTCGGTGTAGCCGGGCGCGACGACGAGGCCGCCGAAGTGGTGGATGGTGTTGTACAGGGCCAGCAGCGTGGACTCCTGGCCGCCGTGGGCGGTCTGGGTGGCGGTGAACCCGGCGTACACCTTGTCGGCGAGCAGCCCCTGCTGCCACTGCGGCCCCAGGGTGTCGAGGAACTGCTTGAGCTGGCTGGCCACGTTGCCGTACCGGGTGGGGGAGCCGAACAGAACGGCGTCGGCCCAGACGACGTCGTCGGCGGTGGCCCTCGGCTCGTCCTTGGTGTTGTCGAAGTGCTGGCTCCACGCCGCGTTGGAGGCGATGGCCTCCTCCGGGGCGAGCTCGGCGACCTGCCGCAGCCGCACCTCCGCACCCGCCTGTTTGCCCGCTTCCGTCAGGCGCTTGGCCATGCCGTGGATGGTGCCGGTCGCCGAGTAGTAGATCACGGACAGCTTGACATCGCTCATCTGGTTCCGACTCCTTTGCCCGCGCCGCCGGCCGCTCGGGCGCGGCGCGTTCGGTTCACCGTCTGCCGACCGCCACT
The DNA here is from genome assembly GCF_022015835.1 of Streptomyces sp. ICN903. Lineage (NCBI taxonomy): Bacteria > Bacillati > Actinomycetota > Actinomycetes > Kitasatosporales > Streptomycetaceae > Streptomyces > Streptomyces sp. ICN903. The sequence continues at coordinate 15,574 of NZ_JAKMAY010000034.1, forward strand.
CTATGCACCTTTTCGCGCCTTTCACCCGCTTTGTGAAGGCGAGATGGCGCGATGGCGCGATGGCGCACGAGTACACCCCGCGGTCCGCGGCGGGTTTCACACCGTCATCCGGTCAAACCCCGCGCTTCCCGGCCGCCTGGACGCCGGTGATCGCCTGGAACCGGTCGCCCGTCCCTTCCCGTCTCCCTCCCCGTTCACCCGAGTCGTACCGTCCCCGGGGAGGACCGCGACCCTCCGGAGACCGGCGGGACGCGGCATCGGGAACAATGTGTCTGCCACGCCCGCCCCGGCACTCCCGGGAACCGGCGCGCGGGCAGTCCCACAGCACTCGACCAGCACCGAAGGAGCTCTGGTGGGGGAAACCCAGCGACACAGGGCAGCAAAGCCGTCGTCCTGGCCGGCACACGGCCTCAACCTGGTGCGCGGCGCCCTGATCGGCACCGCGGAGACCGTCCCGGGCGTCAGCGGCGGCACCGTGGCCCTGGTGGTCGGCGTGTACGACACGGCCATCGGCTCGGCGAGCCGTCTGGTCACCGGTGTCCGGCTGGCGGTGGCCGACCTCCCCCGGGGGCGGGGGCTGTCCCGTGCCCTCCACGAGGTCCGCCAGGTCCAGTGGCGCGTCATCGTCCCGCTCCTGGTCGGCATGTTCGCCGCGCTGGTGCTGATGGCCGGACTGGTCGAGGGCTGGGTCGAGGATCAGCCGGTGCACAGCCGGGCGCTGTTCTTCGGTCTGGTGCTGGCATCGCTGTGGGTGCCGTTCTCCCTCGCCTCGCGGGCGCCGCTGCCCAACGGCGCCTCCTCCCCCTGGCGGCCGGGCGAGGTCGTCGTGGCCCTGGTGAGCGCGGCGGCCGCCTTCGTGATCGTCAGCCTGCCGCCCGGCGAGGTGGAGGCCACCCCGCTGGTCATCGTGGCCGCGGCGGCGATCGCGGTCTCCGCCCTGGTGCTGCCCGGCCTGTCCGGCTCGTTCCTGCTGCTGACCTTCGGGCTGTACGAGCGCACCCTCTCCGCCGTCAACGAGCGGGACTTCGGCTACCTGGGCCTGTTCGCGCTCGGCGCCCTCCTGGGCCTGGCCTCGTTCGTCAAGCTGATGCAGTGGCTGCTGGAGAACCGGCAGCGCATCACCCTGGTGGTCCTCACCGGCGTGGTGGCGGGCTGCCTGCGGGCGCTGTGGCCCTGGCAGGACGAGGACCGGGCCCTCCTCGCCCCCGACGGCCGGCTCGGCGCGGCGATCGGTTTCGCGGCGCTGGGCTTCGTCGTGGTCGCGGGGTTCGCCGTGGCCGAGCACATCACCAAGAACCGGCGTGAGGCGGCGGCCCGCGCGGCGGAGGCCGCCGCCGCGCCCGACGGCGCGGGCGGCCGCCACCGCGCCGGGGCTCAGCCGTACGCCGGCGCGGCCGCGCCCCGGCACGACACCGAGGGCTGAGACGGACCGGGGCGCCTTTCGAGGGGCGGGGAGGACACCGGCGGTGTCCTCCCCGCCCCTCGGCGTTCGTGCCTCGGCCGACCGCCCGGCGCGGCGTACGGGAAGCGGCTCATGAGAAGTCGTACACGGACCAGTCGGTGAGCGTGCGATAGCCCAGGCGCCGGTAGAGGGCGTTGCCGGCGGGGTTGGACAGGTCCGCGAACAGCACGACGTCCCTCGCGCCCGCGGCCAGCGCTGCCCGGCTCACCTCCGCCGCCACGGCGCCCGCGTATCCGCGGCCGCGCAGGCGGGCCGGGGTGTAGACGACGTCCACCTGGATCTGGCCGCCGATCAGCGGATTCATGCCCGCGATGGAGACGGGGGTGCCGTCCGGCCTCTCCCAGAGCGTGTACCGCTTGTCGGCGTATCGCGTGCCCGCCCAGGACCCGGCGTCGACGCGGACGTCCTCTCCGACGGCCCTGGCGAACTCGCCGCACCAGAAGGCGGCCTCTTCGAGGTCCTGCTCGCCCAGGACTCGGCCGCGGCCCGCCGGCGGCGGCTCCGGTGGGGTGAGCGTGCCGAGGCGGTACAGACGCAGCCGTGTGTCGCGGAGCTCCGGCGTCGCGCCGGTGTGCCGCCGCCATGCCTCGGCGAAGGCCGTGGCGGTGCCGTGGTCCGCGCTGACGCATGAGACGGGGTGTCCCAGGTTCGCCAGACGGGCGGCGAGGGAGTCCGCCTGCCCGGGCGTGAGCGGGGAGAGGCCCAGGGCGCGGGGCGGAAGGTGGTAGAAGGTGGCGAAGACTTCACCCGCTCGCTCCAGCGCGCCGAAGAGGGGCGCTTCGGTGCCGAACGCGGACGCCCCGCGCGCTCGCACTCTCTCGGCCCACGTCAGCTGCATGACGTGCGGGCCGGGCCGGGAGCGCAGGAAGTCCCCGGCCCGGGCGAGGAGTTCGTCGACGTTTTCGGTCAGGTGCCAGCCATCCGGTCGCATGCCCCATGGTCTCCCGCGCGGCGGCGCGCATACGCCGAGTGCGGCGAACACACGGTGCGGAGCAGGGCCGGGACACGCGGGCGACACTCCTGCAAGCAGTTGCTTGCAAAAGTTAGCGCAAGGAGGCACTGTGGAGGCATGGCTTCACTGCATGTCGGCAATCTCGGCGAGTTCCTGCGGGAGCAGCGGCGCAGCGCGCAGCTGTCCCTGCGGCAGCTCGCGGATGCCGCAGGGGTGTCGAATCCGTACCTCAGCCAGATCGAACGGGGACTGCGCAAGCCCAGCGCCGAGATCCTCCAGCAGCTCGCCAGAGCGCTGCGGATCTCCGCCGAGACCCTCTACGTCCGCGCCGGGATCCTCGACGAGAAGGAGCAGGCGGGGCTGGAGGTGCGCAGCGCGATCCTGGCCGACACGTCGATCAGCGAGCAGCAGAAGCAGGTACTGCTCCAGATCTACGGGTCGTTCCGCAAGGAGAACGGACACACCGAGGACGGACACACCGAGGACGCCTCCGGCCCGGAGGCCGAGGACGCCCCCTCCGCCGGCGCGAAGCCCAAGATCCCGTAACCCAGGAGGGACCCTCATGCCCGAGAAGACCGCCGGCGAGGCCGCCAACAAGACCGCGGACCTCCGCAAGGCACTGACCGACCCCACCCCGCTGTACTTCGCGGCGGGCGTGATCGACAAGATCCGCGAGACGGCGCCCGAGCGCCTGGCCGCGGTCAAGGACAAGGCCGCCGACCACAAGGCCGTACAGGAGCGACTGGCCCAGCAGGCCAAGCAGACCCAGTCGCGGCTGACCACCGCGCTGTCCGGTCTCGACACCGACCTGAAGAAGCTGCGCGAGCAGGCCCAGCACCTGGCGCTCCAGGGCGTCGGGCTCGCCGCCGAGTACGCCGTCAAGGCGCGCGAGGGATACGGCGAGCTGGCCGAGCGCGGCCGCGGCGCGGTGGGGACGTGGCGCGGCGAGAAGAACGGCGGTGAGAGGAACGGCGCCGGCGTCGGCCGCGGGCTCCCGGTGAAGAGTGCGCGCAAGGTGGGCGAGGCCGTGACCGTCGAGGCGGGCGGCAAGGAGGAGAAGCCTCGCCCCAAGATGGGCGACACCCGCCGGGCCACCCCCGGCAGGGCCTCCGCCACGAGGACCACGGCGTCGAAGACGGCGGCATCGAAGAGGACGGCCTCCAGGGCCGGTGCCGCGAGGAAGGCCGCCGCCGAGGAGACTCCCAAGACGGTCGCGAAGAAGACCGCCGCCAGGAAGACCGCGGCGAAGCAGTCCGCCGCGAAGCGTTCCTCCTCCCCGAAGGCGTCGTCGCCGTCGGACAAGCTGCCCACGGACAAGCAGGAGTGAGCGCCGCCGGGACCGGGCACGCACTTCGTGTCCGGTCCCCGGGCCGGTAGCGTGGAGGGCCGACGACCGGCTCATGGACAGGATGGTGGCCAGCGTGCTGTTGGACGGTTTCTACGGGCTGATGTCCTGGGTGTTCCTGGGCCTGCTCATCTTCAGCATCTTCTGCTTCGTGGACGCCGTGCTGCGCCGTGAGGACGCCTACCGCGCCGCGGACAAGAAGACCAAGGGCTTCTGGCTGATCATCCTGGGGATCACGGTGGCCGTGAACCTCTTCCTCGGGATGCTCTTCCTGACCATCGCCGGGCTGATCGCCAACATCGTCTACATGGTCGACGTGCGGCCCGCGCTCATCCAGGTCGGCGGGGGCGGCAGGGGCGGCCGGGGCGGCTTCCGCCGCGGCAGCAGCAGCGACGGCCCCTACGGCCCGTACAACGGCGGCCGCTGAGCCGCCGGGCGGATCCGGGGCTCCGGCAGGGCCGGGCCGCGTGGCCCGGCCGCCGCTCGTCCGGGTCAGCCCCGGTCGAGCAGCATCACCGCCACGTCGTCCGTCAGCTCGTCGCCGTTGAGTTCGCGCACCTCGGCCAGTACGGCGTCCAGCAGCTCCTCGCCGCGCAGCCCCGCGGCCATCCGGTTGCCGACGATCCCGAGCATGCCCTCCTGGCCCAGGCGCTGCTCGCCCTGGCCGACCCGGCCCTCGATCAGCCCGTCGGTGTACATCATCAGGCTCCACGAACCGCCCAGCTCCACCTGGGTGCGGGGCCAGCGGGCGTTGGGCAGGACACCCAGCGCCGGGCCGCCGCCCTCCTGGTGGTGCGGCAGCAGCCGCGGCCCGCGCCCGCCGCCGGCCACCAGCGGCGCGGGGTGCCCGGCCAGGCAGAGCCCGGCCCGCCGGCCGTCCGGTGCGATGTCGACGGTGCACAGCGTGGCGAAGATCTCGTCGCTGGAACGCTCGTGCTCCAGCACCCGCTGGAGTGTGCTCAGGAGCTGGTCGCCGCAGAGCCCGGCGAAGGTCAGCGCACGCCAGGCGATCCGCAGCTCCACCCCCAGCGCCGCCTCGTCCGGGCCGTGCCCGCACACGTCGCCGATCATGGCGTGGACGGTCCCGTCCGCGGTGCGCACGGTGTCGTAGAAGTCGCCGCCGAGCAGCGCCCGGGAGCGTCCGGGCCGGTAGCGGGCGGCGAACCGCAGCTCGGAGCCGTCCAGCAGCGGGGTCGGCAGCAGTCCGCGCTCCAGCCGGGCGTTCTCCTGGGCCCGCAGCCGTGACTCGGTGAGCTGGCGCTGGGCCAGGTCCGCCCGCTTGCGCTCGACCGCGTAGCGGACGGCCCGGCTCAGCACCCGGCCGTCCAGCTCGTCGCGGAAGAGGAAGTCCTGCGCCCCGACGCGTACGGCCTCGGCCGCGCGCTCGGCGTCGTCCTCGGCGGTGAGCGCCAGTACCGCGTGCCGGGGTGCCATCCGCAGCACCCGGCGCAGTATGTCCAGCTCGTCCCCGCTCCCCTCCTGGGCGTCCGCGGCGGCGGTGCCGTCGGACAGTGCCAGGTCGAGCAGGATGCAGTGGACGTCGTCGGTGAGCAGCCGCTCGGCCTCGGTGAGGTTGCGGGCGGTGCGGACCCTCACCCGGCCCCCGGAGGCGTCGAGCAGCTCGGGGATGGCCAGGGAGCCCGCCGGGTCGTCCTCGACGACGAGCAGGGTCAGCCCGCCGGGGGATCCGGAGGACCCGGGAGTACCGGCCTTCGGGCCGGTGGACTGCCGCGGCAGTGCCACGGTCATCACCTCGTCGCCCATCGATACGGGCATGCCAGAATTCCTCTTCCCTCCCCCCGAGGGCACACAGGCGTCAGGTGGAGACGCCCCGGGCGACCATAGCGGCCCGGGGCCCTGCACGGAATGCCTTGTGGCATATGCCAAATGGCCGACGGGTGACCAACCAAGGCAGTCTACGCGTCGGGCCGCACCACCCCGAGGATCGGCAGCGACCCCGCGCCCGCTGTGGTGATCTGCCGGCCGGTCCGCGGCGCGTGGACCATCACCCCGTCGCCGACGTACATGCCGACATGACTGGCGTCACTCTTGTAGACGATCAGGTCGCCCGGGCGCATGTCGGTGACCTCCACCCGCGGCAGCAGCCTCCACTGCTCCTGCGAGGTGCGCGGGATCCGCAGCCCCGCCGCCTCCCAGGCACGCAGTGTCAGCCCCGAGCAGTCGAAGGTGCCCGGGCCCTCGGCGCCCCACTCGTAGTCCTTGCCGATCTGGGCCATGGCGTACCCGACGGCCTTCCTGCCGCGCGCCGACGCCCGCTGGTCGATCTCCTCCAGCACGCCGGACTCCAGCCAGCGCGCCTGCCGGGCCCAGGCCGCCTCGTCCTCCAGCTCCCGCAGCCGCTCCAGCTCGTCGGCCTCCAGCCGCGACTCCAGCTTCTCGGCCTTCGCCAGCTCGGCCTCGATGTCCTTCTTGGCCTTGGCCTTGCGCTTGCGGTCCGACTCCAGCTTCGCCCACCGGCCGGTGGCCTCGTCCGCGTACTCGTCGAGGTCCTCGTTGGCCGTCCGCAGCTTCGCGATCAGCCCCTTGGCCGCCTGGTCACCCTTGTGGAGCAGATCGAGGTCGCGCAGGAAGTCCTCCGGGTCGTCGCCGAGGACCAGCCGCGCGGAGGGCGGCAGACCGCCACCGCGGTACTGCGCGCGGGCCATCGCCCCGGCCCTGTCCCTCAGATCGTCCAGCTGCCCCCGGGTCCGCACGATCGCCCGGGCCAGCCGTACGATCTCGCGGCGCTGCTTCGCGGCCCGCTCATCGGCCGCGTTGTACTCCTCGGTGGCCGATTCCGCGCTGTCGTGGAGCTTCTCGATCTTCTTGCGGAGTCTCTCCAGACGCGCGGTGGGGTCCTCGCCGGCGGCCTCGTCCGGTCCTCCCGCCGCCCCGGGCTCCTCCGCCTCCCCGGGCTTCCCGGGCTCGGGGGCCGCGGGCGAGGCCTGGACGCCGCCCTTCTCCCTCACACCCGGACCGCCCGGTTCCGCACGGGCCGCTCCCGCCGGTGCCACCAGCAGCGCGAACTGCGCGCACACCAGTGCGCAGACGGCCGCCCCCACGGACACGGCGCCCGCCGACGGCCTCCCACGGCGTGCCGTACCGGCGCCGCCCCCCTGCCGCTCCACGCTTCTCCCTTCCACGCGTCCACGCACGTCACACGATCCCTACCCGCGCGTAACGAGTCACAGCCGGGGATGGTGCCACGTCGGCCACTCCCGCAACAGAGGGCGTGGCCCCGTCCCGCCCGCGGCGCGCCGGCGGCCGCGTCAACTGCACCGTCCGCCGAGGTTCACCTCTCGTTCACTCTCGGCCGTCGGGCGCTTCACCTGTCCTGCCTAATTTCGGCCTCACGGGGAGCGCGCCCGGTCGCCGGCGGACGCGGACCGCCCCACATGCTGAACACGAGACCCGGACACACCTCACCGCTTGCCGTCCCCACCGGCGGGCCCCAGGAAGGAACTGAACGAAGTGAAGCTTCAGCCCACCAACCGGCTCCGCACGCTCGCCGTCGGCGCCGCCGTGGTTTCCAGCGCACTGGTCCTGAGCGCCTGCGGCTCGGACGACAACACCGGGGGCGGCAACACCGGCAGCGGCACCAAGGCCGCCAGCAACATCAAGTGCGACGGCGAGGGCAACCTCCTCGCGTCCGGCTCCAGCGCCCAGAAGAACGCGATGGACATCTGGGTCAAGAACTACCAGGCGGCCTGCGAGGGCTCCGCGGTCAACTACAAGCCCACCGGCTCCGGCGCGGGCATCCAGGAGTTCCTCCAGGGCAAGACCGGCTTCGCCGGCTCCGACTCGGCCCTGAAGGAGGACGAGGTCGAGCAGTCCAAGGAGGTCTGCGAGGGCGGCCAGGGCATCAACCTGCCGATGGTCGGCGGCCCGGTGGCCGTCGGTTACAACCTGGCCGGCGTGGACGACCTGGTCCTGGACGCCGAGACCATCGCCAAGATCTTCGACTCGAAGATCACCCAGTGGGACGACGAGGCGATCAAGAAGCTGAACCCGGACGCCAAGCTGCCGTCCACCAAGATCCAGGCCTTCCACCGCTCCGACGAGTCCGGCACCACCGACAACTTCACCGAGTACCTGCACGCCGCCGCGCCCGACGCCTGGAAGTACGAGCCCGCCAAGGCCTGGGCCGGCAAGGGCGGCCAGTCGGCCGACGGCTCCTCCGGTGTGGCCACCAACGTCAAGAACAACGACGGCGCGATCGGCTACTTCGAGCTGTCCTACGCCACCGGCAACAACATCCCGACCGTGAAGCTCGACACCGGCGCCGCCGAGCCCGTCGAGGCCACCGTCGACAACGCCTCCGCGGCCATCGCCGCCGGCAAGGTCGTCGGCGAGGGCAGCGACCTGGCCATGGAGCTGGACTACGCCACCAAGGCCGAGGGCGCCTACCCGATCGTCCTGGTGACCTACGAGATCGTCTGCGACAAGGGCAACGACAAGGAGTCCCTGGACCTGACCAAGTCCTTCCTGACCTACGCGGCCAGCGAGGACGGCCAGAGCGCGCTGGCCGACGCCGGTTACGCCCCGATCCCCGACGAGATCATCGCCAAGGTCCGCGAGACCATCTCCTCCCTCTCCTGACGCAGCAGGCGGTCGGCCCCGCACCCCGGCGGGGCCGGCCGCCCGGCCGCGTCCGCACACGAAACCGCTCCGCACGCGACCAACCCATCCGGTGCACCGCCGCCAGGGGATGACACCCCTAACCAGACCGGAGAAACCATGGACATAGCACCCACCGCCTCCGCAGCGCCGAAGAACCCACCACCGAAAGGCCCCTCCGGCAAGGACTCCGCCACCCGTCCGGGCGACCGGATCTTCCTCGGCCTCTCCCGGGGCTCCGGTATCGCGCTGCTGGTGATCATGGCCGCCATCGCGGTCTTCCTCACCTGGCGCACCCTGGTCGCCCTCGCCGAGAACGAGGGCAACTTCCTCACCACCTTCGAGTGGAGCGCCAACGCCGACCCGCCGGTCTTCGGCATCGCGGTCCTGGCCTACGGCACGATCGTCAGCTCGATCATCGCGATGGTCCTGGCGGTCCCCGTGGCCGTCGGCATCGCCCTGTTCATCTCGCACTACGCGCCGCGCCGGATCGCCACCCCGATGGCGTACGTGGTGGACCTGCTCGCCGCCGTCCCCAGCATCATCTACGGCCTGTGGGGCGCCCTGTTCCTGGTGCCGCACCTGACCGGCCTGTACGAGTGGCTCGACCAGTTCTTCGGCTGGACCGGCGTCTTCGCCTACAACGGCGGTGCCCCGCGCTCGCTGTTCACCGTCGGCATCCTGCTGGCGATCATGATCCTGCCGATCGTCACCAACGTCAGCCGCGAGGTCTTCAAGCAGTCCCCGAAGATGCAGGAGGAGGCCGCGCTCGCGCTCGGCGCCACCCGGTGGGAGGTCATCAGGATGGCCGTCCTGCCCTTCGGCCGCTCCGGCGTGATCAGCGCCTCGATGCTCGGCCTGGGCCGCGCGCTGGGCGAGACGATGGCGGTCGCCACCGTCCTGTCCCCCAACTTCCTGATCAACGTCAGCCTCCTCAACCCCGGCGGCGGCACCTTCGCCCAGAACATCGCCGCGGGCTTCAAGGAGGCCGGCGACATCGGCCGTGACGCGCTGATCGCGTCCGGCCTCGTCCTGTTCGTCATCACCCTTCTGGTGAACGGCGCGGCCCGGCTGATCATCGCCCGCCGCAAGGAATACTCGGGGGCGAACGCCTGATGAGCAACGCAGTCATGGAGAAGCCCCCGGTCACCGTGCCGCCCTCCGGCAACACCCTCAGGCAGCCCCGCCTGCCGCGCTGGGCCCCCGCCGGCCTCGCCCTGCTCTCCGCGGGCGTCGGCGCCGGAGCCGGCCTGGCGTTCGGCCTGGCCAGCCGCATCCAGTGGGGCCTGATCGCCGCGATCGTCTACGTCGCGGCCACCTACGCCCTCACCACGGCCGTCGAGGGCCGCCGCCAGGCCAAGGACAGGCTGGCCACCAGCCTGATCTGGGTCAGCTTCCTGGTCGCCGTCCTCCCGCTGGCCTCCCTGATCTGGGAGACGATCGCACGCGGCACCAAGGTCCTGGACGGGTACTTCCTCACCCACTCCATGAGCGGTGTGATCACCCTCCAGCCCGGCGGCGGCATCTACCACGCGATCATCGGCACCATCGAGCAGGTCGGCATCGCCACCCTGATCGCGGCGCCGATCGGCCTGCTGACCGCGATCTACCTGGTCGAGTACGGGCGCGGCAAGCTCGCCACGGCCGTCACCTTCTTCGTCGACGTCATGACCGGCATCCCCTCGATCGTCGCCGGTCTGTTCGTCCTGTCCTTCTGGATCATCATCCTGGACTTCGGCTACTCCGGCTTCGCCGGCGCCATGGCGCTGGCGATCCTGATGATGCCGATCGTCGTGCGCTCCACCGAGGAGATGCTCAAGCTCGTCCCGAACGAGCTGCGCGAGGCGTCCCTGGCGCTGGGCGTGCCCAAGTGGCGCACCATCCTCAAGGTCGTGCTGCCCACCGCGATCGGCGGCATCACCACGGGCGTCATGCTCGCCGTCGCCCGTATCGCCGGTGAGACCGCGCCGATCCTGCTGCTGGTGTTCGGCGCCCAGTCGATCAACAACAACCCCTTCGAGGGCGCCCAGTCCTCCCTGCCGTACTACGTCTACGAGCAGTGGGCCAACGGCAACGAGGCCTCCTACGACCGCGCCTGGGCGGCGGCCCTCGTGCTGATCGCCTTCGTGATGATCCTGAACCTGGTGGCCCGCGGCATAGCCCGCTGGAAGGCCCCGAAGACCGGCCGCTGACCGGCCGCACGAGCAGAAGAGAAGTGATCCCCATGGCCAAGCGCATCGACGTCAGCGGCCTCACCGCGTACTACGGCTCCCACAAGGCGATCGAGGACATCTCCATGTCCGTCGAGCCCCGCTCCGTGACCGCCTTCATCGGCCCGTCCGGCTGCGGCAAGTCCACCTTCCTGCGCACCCTCAACCGCATGCACGAGGTCACCCCCGGCGGACGCGTCGAGGGCAAGGTGACGCTCGACAACGAGGACCTGTACGCCGGCGGTGTCGACCCGGTCTCCGTCCGCCGCACCATCGGCATGGTCTTCCAGCGCCCGAACCCGTTCCCCACCATGTCGATCTACGACAACGTGGCGGCGGGCCTGCGACTCAACGGCTCCTACAAGAAGTCGCAGCTCGACGACGTCGTCGAGAAGTCCCTCAAGGGCGCCAACCTCTGGAACGAGGTCAAGGACCGCCTGAACAAGCCCGGCTCCGGCCTCTCCGGCGGCCAGCAGCAGCGGCTGTGCATCGCCCGCGCCATCGCGGTCGAGCCTCAGGTGCTGCTGATGGACGAGCCGTGCTCCGCGCTCGACCCGATCTCCACCCTCGCCATCGAGGACCTGATCTCCGAGCTGAAGGAGCGCTTCACGATCGTCATCGTGACCCACAACATGCAGCAGGCCGCGCGGGTGTCGGACCGTACCGCCTTCTTCAACCTGGCGGCGGTCGGCCAGCCCGGCAAGCTGATCGAGATCGACGACACCGAGCGCATCTTCTCCAACCCCTCGGTCCAGGCCACCGAGGACTACATCTCGGGCCGCTTCGGCTGATCCGGCCGGCCCCGGCCCGTCCAGGCCGTCTGCGGTGCTGCATGGCGGTGCCACCGCAAGACGAAACGCCCGCCCCCCGGCTCCCGGGGGGCGGGCGTCCCACGTTCGGGCCGCGGGAACGCGGGCTCGGCCCGCGACCGTCCGCACCGCCCGGGCAGTGTCTCCCGGGGGGACGACCCCCGGACCCCCGGCCGGACCCCCGCAGCACCGGAACGCGGACTCAGCCCGCGACCATCCGCACCACCCAGTAGCTCACCGCCGCCACCAGCGCGGCGGCCGGCATCGTGATACAGCACCACCCGGGGGACGACCCCCGGCCCCCGGCCGGACCCCCGCAGCACCGGAACGCGGACTCAGCCCGCGACCATCCGCACCACCCAGTAGCTCACCGCCGCCACCAGCGCGGCGGCCGGCATCGTGATGAACCAGCCGAGCACGATGTTCTTCGCCACCCCCCAGCGCACCGCGCTGACCCGCTTGGTGGCGCCCACGCCCATGATCGCGGAGGTGATCACATGGGTGGTGGAGATCGGGGCGTGGAACATGAACGAGGCGGTGTACATCACCGAGGCCGCCGTCGTCTCGGCGGCGAATCCCTGCGGCGGATCCAGTTCGATGATCCGGCGCCCCAGCGTCCGCATGATCCGCCAGCCTCCGGCGTACGTGCCCAGCGACAGCATCAGCGCGCAGGAGACCTTGACCCACACCGGGATCTGGCCGTGGTCCTGGACGTCCGCGATCACCAGGGCCATCACCACGATGCCCATGGTCTTCTGCGCGTCCTGCAGGCCGTGGCCGAGCGCCATGCCCGCGGCCGAGACCGTCTGGGCCATGCGGAAGCCGCGCTTGGCGCGCTGCGGGTTGGCCCTGCGGAACAGCCACATGATGGCCACCATCACCAGGTAGCCGAGCAGCAGGCCGACCAGCGGCGAGACGAACATCGGGATGACGATCTTCGAGAACACCCCGGACCAGTACACCGCGATGCCGCCCGCCAGCGCCGCGCCCACCATTCCGCCGAACAGCGCGTGCGAGGAGGAGGACGGCAGGCCGAAGTACCAGGTGATCATGTTCCAGGTGATCGCCCCGACCAGCGCCGCGAACAGGATCGCCATCCCGCTCTGGCCGTGCGGGGTCTCGATCAGCCCCTCGCTGACGGTCTTGGCGACGCCGCTGCCCAGGAAGGCGCCCGCCAGGTTCATCACCGCCGCCATCAGCAGCGCGGCCCGGGGGGTGAGCGCGCGGGTGGAGACGGAGGTGGCGATGGCGTTCGCCGAGTCGTGGAAGCCGTTGGTGTAGGTGAAGAAGAGCGCGACCCCGACGGTCAGTACGAGCGCGAAGGTGTCCACGTGGTTCAGGACTCCTTGACGGCGATGGTCTCCACCGTGTTCGCCACGTGCTCGAAGGCGTCGGCCGCCTCCTCCAGGACATCCACGATCTGCTTGAGTTTGAGCACCTCGATCGCGTCGTACTTGCCGTTGAACAGGTGGGCCAGCAGCTTGCGGTGGATCTGGTCGGCCTGGTTCTCCAGCCGGTTGACCTCGATCCAGTACTCGGTGAGGTTGGCCATCGTCCGCAGGTTCGGCATCGCCTCGGCGGTCAGCTCGGCCGCCCGGGCCAGGACCTCGATCTGCTGCTCGACCCCCTTGGGCAGTTCCTCGATCTGGTAGAGGACGACGAGGTCGACGGCCTCCTCCATGAAGTCCATGATGTCGTCGAGCGACGACGCGAGCCGGTAGATGTCCTCGCGGTCGAACGGTGTGATGAACGAGGAGTTCAGCTGGTGGAAGATCGCGTGGGTCGCGTCGTCACCGGCGTGTTCGGCGGCACGCATGCGCTCCGAGATCTCGGCCCGGGCCGAGGTCTCCGCCCCGAGCAGTTCCATCAGGAGCTTCGAGCCCGTGACGATGTTGTCCGCGGAGGCCGCGAACATGTCGTAGAAGCTCGTCTCCCTGGGGGTCAGACGAAAGCGCACTGGGATTCCTCGAGGTGCATCGTTGTCGGTCTCATGATGCTAGGCGCATCATCCGGTCACATCGAACCGGCGTCCTTCAGTGTCACCCATCGGACCACACGCTCCGTACCCGGGGATCCACGCCCCCATCACCGCAGAACGGAAAATTCGGTACCATATACCCAGTGGGGGTATTGATCCTCACGGCGACCACGGGAGGACCGTATGACGACCACCGACGCCCGTCCAGAGACCGCTCACGGTCCGCACGGCTACGCCAAGGAGAAGGACGCCCACCTCAAACGGCTGCGGCGCATCGAGGGCCAGATCCGCGGCCTGCAGCGCATGGTCGAGGAGGACGTCTACTGCATCGACATACTCACCCAGGTCTCGGCGTCCACCAAGGCCCTGCAGTCCTTCGCCCTCCAGCTACTGGAGGAGCATCTGCGCCACTGCGTGGCCCATGCGGCCACCGAGGGCGGCGAGGAGGTCGACGCCAAGGTGGAGGAGGCCACGGCCGCCATCGCCCGGCTGCTGCGCACCTGACGCCCACCCCGTCCC
>NZ_JAKMAY010000340.1:0-5719 GCF_022015835.1 Streptomyces sp. ICN903
CACGCACCCGGCCCCCACCGCACCCCGCTCCAGGTCAGGACTCGGTGAAGCGGTCGAGCTCGCCGGTCTTCACGCTGCGTATGAAGGCGGCCAGCCTCTCGGGCGTGGTGGTCAGAACGGCACCGGGGTCGTCGCTCTCGCGAAGCTTGATGGTGCAGTCGTCCCTACGGCCACGTAGACGCAGTTGGCGGTCTCGCCGCTGTAGGTGGACTTCTGCCAGGCAAGGTTGGACATACGCGTTCCTTCTCGGATCTCTCGGACGATGCGGTTCAGCAGATCGCGGGAATCGGCTGGGGCGAGAGCGCAGCCTTCCATACGGCTCACGACGGTGCGGTACTTCATCAACTGTGCGTGGGCGTCGAGAAATTCGGAGCCGTGGTCCGTGTCGAGTTGAACGGTGTCCAGCTCCGTCCCGGCGGGCGATGCGGAACTCGTCGTGGAGATCACCTCGCCCTCCAACGCGCGCTATGACCGGATCAGCAAGCCCGCCGGGTATGCCCTGGCCGGAGTGCCCCTGTACCTGCTGGTCGACCGCTGGGCGCCCGGCGGCCCGACCGTGACGCTCTACGGGGAGCCGAAGGAGGACGTCTACCGGGTGCTGCACGCGGGGAAGTTCGGGGACACCATCCACCTCCCCGATCCCTTCGGCCTCACCATCGACACGGGCGTCTTCCCCGCCGGCTGAGCCGGCCGGGAAGACGCCCGCGGGACGGTGGAGCTCAGCAGGTTCGCGCGACCTCCAGGCGGCGCTGGACCACCGCGCGGCGTGTGGCGTAGAGGGTGACGCCGGCGGCGAGGACCAGGGCGGTCAGGGAGAAGGCGACCGTCGCGCTCCAGCCCGCCGCGTGGTAGGCGATCGCGCCCAGCGTGCCGCCCAGGGAGCTGCCGACGTAGTACGCCATCTGGTAGAGCGCCGAGGCCTGGGCCCGGCCCGTCCTGGCCGTGCGGCCCACCGAGCCGGAGGCGACCGCGTGGCCCGCGAAGAAGCCGGCCGTGACCAGGACCAGGCCCAGCAGTACGGCGGTGAGGGTGTCGCCGAGGGTCAGCAGCAGGCCGGTGGCGGTGGCGCCGATGGCCAGGTAGAGCGCGCCGCGGCGGCCGAGCCGTCCGGTCAGGCGCCCGGCGGCGGCCGAGGAGACGGTGCCGACGAGGTAGATCACGAAGACCGAGCCGGCCAGGCCCTGGGAGAGGCCGAAGGGCTCGGAGGTCAGCCGGTAGCCGACCACCGTGTAGACCGCGCCGAAGACGGTCATGAACAGCAGGCCGAGCGAGTACAGCCGGACCAGCAGCCCGTCGGACAGATGGCCGCGCACGGTGTTCAGCACCTCGGCGGGGCGCAGCGAGGCCGGGGTGAAGTTGTGCGCCCGGGGGATCAACAGCCGGTAGGCGAGGGCGCACAGCAGGGAGAGCGCGCCGACCGCCGCGAGCCCGGTGCGCCAGCCCCAGCCCTCGGCGACCCAGCCGGTGAGGACGCGGCCGGTCATTCCGCCGACGCTGTTGCCCGCCACGAACAGGCCGATCGCCCCGACCAGCGCGGCCGGCCGTACCTCCTCCGCCAGGTACGCCGTCGCCGAGGCCGGGATGCCCGCGATCGCCGCGCCCTGCAGGGCGCGCAGCGCGATCAGGACCTCCATGTTGGGGGCGAAGGGCAGCGCGAGCGCGACGGCGACCGCGACCGTCAGGGAGCCCGTCATCAGGGTGCGCCTTCCAAAACGCTCGGAGAGGGCGGACAGCGGCAGCACGGCCACCGCGAGCGCGATGGTGGCGGACGAGACGGTCCAGCTCGCCTGCCCCGGCGTCACGCCGAAGTCGGCCGAGAGGGCGGGCAGCAGGGGCTGGGTGGAGAACAGCAGGGCGAAGGTCGCCAGGCCCATGGCGAAGAGGGCGAGGCTGATGCGCCGGGGGGAGGACGGGAAACGCTCGGGAGAGGCACCTGTGCGGACAGGCGCCCCGGTATCGACGGAAGGCATGCCTCGAACGTACGATCAGGGATCTGATGCGTCCAATGCACAAAGGCGCTGTTCTTCATGCAGGGGCGCATAAGGTGAGCTGGGAGGGTGCTGTGTCACCGGTCGGCAACAGAAAAGACATCTCGGTTACATCCGACACATCCAGTGACGCCCCCCACATCGACCCCGGTTCCTGGGCCGCGGTGCTCACTCCGCGGCTGGCGCAGTTCGTCGCGGTGGCCCGGCACGAGCACGTCACGCGGGCGGCCGGCGAGCTGGGGGTGCCGCAGTCGACGCTCAGCCGGGCGATGGCGCGGCTGGAGGACGATCTGGGGGTCGCGCTGTTCGCGCGGCGGGGGCGGACGGTCGCGCTGACGCCGGCCGGGCGTACGTTCCTGGCCTCGGTGGAGCGGGCGCTGGGCTCGGTGGAGCAGGCGGCGGAGGCGGTGCGGGCGGACGCCGACCCGGCGGCGGGGAAGGTGGCGTTCGGCTTCCTGCACACGCTGGGGTCGGAGACCGTGCCGGGGCTGATCCGCTCCTTCCGCGCCGACCATCCCCGGGTGCGCTTCTCGCTGGTGCAGACGTACGGCGAGGCGATGATCGAGCGGCTGCGCGCGGGGGATCTGGACCTGTGCCTGACCTCTCCGGTGCCGGACGCCCCGGATCTGGTCGCGCGGCGCCTGGACGAGCAGCGGCTGCGGCTGGTGGTTCCCGAGGAGCATCCGCTGGCGCGGCGCAGGCGGGTGCGGCTGGCGGAGGCGGCGCAGGAGCCGTTCATCACCCTGGAGCCGGGCTACGGGATGCGGCGGATCTTCGACGCGCTGTGCGCCGAGGCGGGCTTCAAGCCGAGGATCGCCTTCGAGGGGGAGGAGGCCGAGACGCTACGCGGGCTGGTCGCCGCCGGGCTGGGGGTGGCTCTGCTGCCGCCTCCGGCCGTGCCCCGGCCGGGGGTGCGGGAGCTGGCGGTCAGTCAGCCGCGGGCGGTACGGGAGATCGGGGTGGCCTGGGTGGACGGCCGCCCGGACACCCCGCCGGTGGCGGCGTTCCGGGCGTTCCTGCTGAGCCGCCGGGGGCGGCTGCTGGCGTAGGGGCGGGGTGCAGGGGCGCGCAGGGTTGGCCGTACGCGCCCCGCGGTGCGCTCAGTGGCGCAGGGAGCGGCCGAAGCCGGCCGCCAGCGGCATCCGCAGGCCCAGCGGCGGCGGGGCCGCCAGTGCGTCGGCCACCGGGCGGGCGAAGTCGCGGTCGCACAGTGAGCCCAGGGCGAAGTCCTCGGCCAGGGCCAGGACTTCCGAGTGGTGCTGGCGCAGCGCGTGGCCGTCGGTGTGGACCTCGAAGCGGCAGACGTCCGGGTTGATCTTCTTGGCCCGCACGGCCAGCCGGTAGGAGCGGTCCGGGCCGGTGTGCTCGTCGTCCGTGCCGTGCACGATCAGCACCCGCCGGCCGGCGAGCTGCCGCACCGGCTCCTCCCCGCCGTCCTCGCAGCTCTCCGGCAGCCAGGGGGCCAGGGCCAGTACGGAGACCACCGCCGGGTGGCCCGCGGCCCGCAGCGCCGCCCGGGCGCCGATGTCCCGGCCCACCAGGCACACGGGGACGTCGCCGTAGCGGCGTACGACCTCGTCCAGAGCCCACTCGGTGTCCCGGACCGGGTGGGCGTCCGCGCCGTTCCATCCGCGGTAGCGGTAGTGGAGGACGTGCGCGGCCACGTCGTGTCCCTCCCCCGCCCGCACCAGCCGCCGCGCCAGTGGCAGCATCGCCGCCGCGGCCCGGCGGGAGCGGCCGCGCGTGCCCGCGGCCGTCCCTCCCGGGAGCAGCAAGGCCACGCCCTGCACCGCGTGGTCGTCCCCGTACGCCCGCCCCAGCCGCGCATCCCGACGCGGCAACGCCTGCTGAGTCACGGCGAAAACGATGGCAGAAGCGGGGGTGTACGGGCGGTGCCGGGCGGTCACCATTGGGTATCGAAAGCCGCGGGGCCGTGTCCGGGCCGAGTCCGGGCCGTGTGCCGGCGGGTGCGGGATACGCCCAAGGGTGATATCTACGCGCGTAGGCGCTAGAGTGCGGCAATGACGAGCGAGACTGTCACCACCGTCCCCACCCCGGACCAGATCCGCCGCGCCCCCAAGGTGCTGCTCCACGACCACCTCGACGGCGGCCTCCGTCCGGCCACCGTCGCCGAGCTCGCCCGCGAGTGCGGCTACGAGGGTCTGCCCGAGACCGACCCCGAGGCGCTGGGCACCTGGTTCCGCGAGGCGGCCGACTCCGGTTCGCTGGAGCGCTACCTGGAGACCTTCGCCCACACCTGCGCGGTGATGCAGACGCGCGACGCGCTGGTGAGGGTCGCGGCCGAGTGCGCCGAGGACCTGGCCGCCGACGGCGTGGTCTACGCCGAGGTGCGCTACGCCCCCGAGCAGCACCTGGAGGCGGGGCTGACGCTGGAGGAGGTCGTCGAGGCCGTCAACGAGGGCTTCCGCGAGGGCGAGCGCCGGGCCCGCGAGACCGGCCGGCGTATCCGCGTCGGCGTCCTGCTCACCGCCATGCGGCACGCCGCCCGCTCGCTGGAGATCGCCGAACTGGCCAACCGGTACCGGGACGCCGGCGTCGTCGGCTTCGACATCGCGGGCGCCGAGGCGGGCCACCCGCCCACCCGCCACCTGGACGCCTTCGAGTACCTCAAGCGGGAGAACAACCACTTCACCATCCACGCCGGCGAGGCGTTCGGGCTGCCGTCCATCTGGCAGGCCCTCCAGTGGTGCGGTGCCGACCGGCTCGGCCACGGGGTGCGCATCATCGACGACATCCACGTCGCCGACGACGGCACGGTGAAGCTGGGCCGGCTGGCGGCGTACGTGCGCGACAAGCGGATCCCGCTGGAGCTGTGCCCCACCTCCAACATCCAGACCGGAGCGGCCTCCTCGTACGCCGAGCACCCCATCGGGCTGCTGCGGCGGCTGCGCTTCCGCGCCACCGTCAACACCGACAACCGGCTGATGAGCGGCACCGGCATGAGCCGCGAGTTCGGGC
The DNA here is from genome assembly GCF_022015835.1 of Streptomyces sp. ICN903. Classification (NCBI taxonomy): domain Bacteria; kingdom Bacillati; phylum Actinomycetota; class Actinomycetes; order Kitasatosporales; family Streptomycetaceae; genus Streptomyces; species Streptomyces sp. ICN903. Next base: position 4,968 of record NZ_JAKMAY010000340.1, read on the forward strand.
ACCTGGTGGAGACGTTCGGCTACACGCTGGACGACATGCAGTGGTTCACCGTCAACGCCATGAAGTCCGCGTTCATCCCTTTCGATGAACGTCTGGCCATGATCAACGACGTGATCAAGCCCGGATACGCAGAGCTGAAGGCCGAGTGGCTGTTCCGGGAGGCCGCCGCCAAGGGCCTGTGACCAGCGCTTCCCCCGGCCGGGGACGGCCGGGGGAGGGTGCGGGAGGCGGCCGGGCGCGGCGGCGGACGCGGGTGCCCGGCCGTTTCGGGGTGTTTGCGGCGGGCGCGGCGCCCTGGCTACGTTCGCGAGGCCGCTCAAGCCATCCACACGAGGACGTACCAGCTGATGAAGCAGCGAACGATGAAGACGATCGGTGTCGCCGTGCTCGGCACCGCCTTCGCCGCCACCGGCGCCGGGGCCGCCTCCGCGGCGGACACCCTGGGGCTCGGCAGGACCGCCGAAGGTGCGGTGAAGAGCCTGCCCGTGCAGGAGGTCGCCAGAACGCTGCCCGCACCCGACGCGCCCCAGCAGGCCAGGACGCTGCCCGCGCCCGCCGAGGGCAAGCAGGGGCAGCAGTCCGGCGCCAAGCAGCCCAACACCAAGCAGCACGACCCGGTGCGGGACCTGCTCGGCGGCCTGCCGCTGGGCAGCCCCGAGAAGCCGACGATGCTCAACCTGCCGACCGGCCAGCTCACCGGAGCCCTGCAGACGGGCAAACTGCTGGGCTGACGCACCTCCCCCCTTCTCCCC
>NZ_JAKMAY010000341.1:0-5710 GCF_022015835.1 Streptomyces sp. ICN903
CCCCGCTCCCCCGCGCCGAAGCGCACCCGCACCCGCGCCCCAGGCCGGGCCTCGGCGTCCATGGCGGCGGGGACGGCGTAGTCGAAGAGACGGTCGAGGTGGAGCAGCCCCTTGTCGACCAGGACGCGGGCGACGGGGTCGCGCTCGGCGAGCTCGGCGCCGCGCCAGGTGCGCGGCCGGGCACGGGGCGGTTTGGCCCGGCGGACGGTCTCGCGGATCAGCGCGAGCTGCTCGCCTCCCGGCGGATCCTGTGCCGAAGGCCTGTCCGGCTGCCCGTTGTCGCTGCTCACAGCCCTCAGTCCTACCAGAACCCGCTGACACGGCCCGGCCCCCGCGTCTTTCCGGTGGAAAGACGCGGGGGCCGGGCCGGTGCGTGCGGGCGCGTGCGGGGTGTTACAGCCCGGCGGCGGCGCGCAGGGCGTCGGTGCGGTCGGTGCGCTCCCAGGTGAAGTCGTCCAGTTCCCGGCCGAAGTGGCCGTAGGCCGCGGTCCGGGAGTAGATCGGGCGCAGCAGGTCCAGGTCGCGGATGATCGCGGCCGGCCGCAGGTCGAACACCTCGGAGATGGCCTGCTCGATCTTCTCCACCTCGACGGTGGCCGTGCCGAAGGTCTCCACGAACAGCCCCACCGGCTCGGCCTTGCCGATCGCGTAGGCCACCTGCACCTCGCACCGGGACGCCAGCCCCGCGGCCACCACGTTCTTGGCCACCCACCGCATGGCGTAGGCGGCCGAGCGGTCCACCTTGGACGGGTCCTTGCCCGAGAACGCCCCGCCGCCGTGGCGGGCCATGCCGCCGTAGGTGTCGATGATGATCTTCCGGCCGGTCAGGCCCGCGTCCCCCATCGGCCCGCCGATCTCGAACCGGCCCGTGGGGTTGACCAGCAGCCGGTAGTTGGCGGTGTCCAGCTTGATCCCGTCGGCCACCAGCTCGCCCAGCACGTGCTCGACGACGAACTCGCGGATGTCGGGGGCCAGCAGCGAGTCCAGATCGATGTCGGAGGCGTGCTGGGAGGAGACCACCACGGTGTCCAGCCGCACCGCCTTGTCGCCGTCGTACTCGATGGTGACCTGCGTCTTGCCGTCCGGGCGCAGGTAGGGGATGGTGCCGTTCTTGCGCACCTCCGACAGCCGCCGGGAGAGCCGGTGGGCCAGGTGGATCGGCAGCGGCATCAGCTCGGGCGTCTCGTCGCAGGCGTAGCCGAACATCAGGCCCTGGTCGCCGGCGCCCTGCCGGTCCAGCTCGTCCTCATCGCCCTCGACCCGGGTCTCGTAGGCGGTGTCCACGCCCTGGGCGATGTCGGGGGACTGCGCCCCGATGGAGACCGACACCCCGCAGGAGGCCCCGTCGAAGCCCTTCTTGGACGAGTCGTAGCCGATGGCGAGGATCTTGTTGCGCACCAGGGTGGGGATGTCGGCGTACGCGGCGGTGGTGACCTCCCCGGCCACGTGCACCAGACCGGTGGTGATCAGCGTCTCCACCGCCACCCGGGAGGTGGGGTCCTGCTCCAGCAGGGCGTCGAGGATGGTGTCGCTGATCTGGTCGGCGATCTTGTCGGGGTGGCCCTCGGTCACGGACTCCGAGGTGAACAGGCGGCGGGACACATCGCTCCCTGGGTTTGCAGCGGCTGCTGGCTGACTTGGTGTGCGGATCCGGTCGTCGGGCTGGCCCGAGCGCGGTCCGCCGTCAGTTTATCCGCAGCTCATCGCGGATCCGCCAGGACGTCTCGCACTCCGACACACGACCAACGTGCCACACGGCTCCCGCGAAGGGGAGAGGCCGTGCCGGGCGGGGGCCCGCGGCCCTGGTGGCACGGCCATGCGGACCGCCCGCCTCCGGTCTCACCCGGCGTTCAGCATGTGGACGACCTTGTCCCACACCGTGTCGGCGAGGTCCTCCTTGGGGCCGTGCGGCACGGGTGTCTCGCTGCCGTCGGAGCCCAGGACGACCGCCTCGTTCTCCTCCGCGCCGAAGGTCCGGTCCTCCCCCACCTCGTTGACGACCAGCAGGTCGCATCCCTTGCGGGCGAGCTTGGCCCGGCCGTTGGCCAGGACGTCGTCGGTCTCGGCCGCGAAGCCGACGACCACCTGCCCGGGGCGGGGGCGGGCGGCCGAGAGTTCGGCCAGGACGTCGGGGTTGCGGACCAGGGCGACCGGCTCCGGTTCCCGTCCCTCCCGCTTCTTGATCTTCCCCTGCGCGTAGCGGGCGGGCCGGAAGTCGGCCACCGCCGCGGCCATGACCACCGCGTCCGCGTCCTCGGCGGCCTTCAGCACGGCCTCCCGCAGCTGCACGGCGGTGCCCACCGGCACCACGTCCGCGCCCGCGGGATCGGGCAGAGAGGTGTTGGCGGCCACCAGGGTCACCCGCGCGCCGCGCGCCACCGCGGTGCGGGCCAGGGCGTACCCCTGCCGGCCCGAGGAGCGGTTGCCCAGGAAGCGGACCGGGTCCAGCGGTTCGCGGGTGCCGCCCGCGCTGACCACGACGTGCCGTCCGGCCAGGTCGCGACCGGGCGCGGAGCCGCGGGCCAGCAGCCGGCGGCAGACCTCGAAGATCTCGCCGGGGTCGGGCAGGCGCCCCTTGCCGGTGTCCTTGCCGGTCAGCCGTCCGACCGCGGGCTCGATGACGACCGCGCCGCGGCGGCGCAGGGTGGCCACGTTCTCGGTGGTGGCGGGGTGCTCCCACATCTCGGTGTGCATGGCGGGCGCGAAGACCACCGGGCAGCGGGCGGTGAGCAGGGTGTTGGTCAGCAGATCGTCGGCGAGGCCGTGGGCGGCCCGGGCGAGGGTGTCGGCGGTGGCGGGCGCGACGACGACCAGATCGGCCTCCTGCCCGATGCGCACGTGCGGGACCTCGTGGACGTCCTCCCACACCCCCGTGGTCACGGGATTGCCCGACAGAGCCGCCCAGGTGGGCTCGCCGACGAACCTCAGCGCCGACCCGGTCGGCACCACCCGTACGTCGTGGCCGGACTCCGTCAGCCTCCGCAGCAGCTCGCACGCCTTGTAGGCGGCGATGCCGCCGCTGACCCCCAGGACCACCCTGGGCTTGTCGGACCTGTCCATCCCTCGCCTCTCCCCGGCTCGGCGGCCCGTCGGCCGCTCACTGTCGCGCGTCGGCGGCGGGCGCGTCGGGGACGCTTCCGCCGGTACCCATGACACACCACGGGCCCGGCAGCCGCGCTGCCGGGCCCGTGGCGGTGGTGGTGCCGTTCGTGCGGCCGGCCGCCGTGGGCGGCCGGGGCCTCACTGCGTCGGGTTGTCCACGGCCTCGGAGGTCAGCAGACCCGCGTTGATCTCGCGGAGCGCGATCGACAGCGGCTTCTCGTGGACGTGGGTGTCCACCAGCGGGCCGACGTACTCCAGCAGGCCCTCGCCGAGCTGCGAGTAGTAGGCGTTGATCTGGCGCGCGCGCTTGGCGGCGTAGATCACCAGGCTGTACTTCGAGTCGGTGGCTTCGAGCAGCTCATCGATCGGCGGGTTGATGATGCCCTCGGGCGTGTTGATGGAAGAGGACACGCTCTACCTTCCGCTGCGGTGGATAAGACGGGCGGTGATCCGGCCGGGCCCCGGTACGGGAGGCCTCCTGCCGGTGTCCCGGATTCCGGCGGCTGTCCTGCCCGGCCCTCCGGTGACGATTCCGGCGACGATCACGAAACCTTCATCAAGGCTAGCAGCTCGCGGCTGACGTCCTCGACGGAGGTGTTGACCAGGGTCACGTCGAACTCCGACTCGGCGGCCAGTTCGACCCTGGCCGCGGCCAGCCGCCGCTCGATGACCTCGGGGGACTCGGTGCCGCGGCCGGTGAGGCGGCGGACCAGCTCGTCCCAGCCGGGCGGGGCCAGGAAGACGAGCTGCGCCTCGGGCATCGACTCGCGGACCAGCCGCGCGCCCTGGAGGTCGATCTCCAGGAGCACCGGCTCGCCCGCCTCCAGCCGCTCCAGCACGGCCCGCCGCGGAGTGCCGTAGCGGTTGCCCGCGAACTCGGCCCACTCCAGCAGTTCGCCGTTGGCGACCAGCTTGTCGAACTCCTCGTCGTCCACGAAGAAGTACTGGACACCGTGCTGCTCGCCGGGGCGCGGCCTGCGGGTGGTGGCGGACACCGAGAGCCAGATCTCCGGATGGACCTTGCGCAGATGAGCGACGACCGTGCTCTTGCCGACCCCGGAGGGGCCGGAGAGCACGGTCAGTCGCGGACGTTCACTCATACGGCGATTATCCCGGTTCCCAGGCGGGCCTGGAAACGTCAGGCGGAACCGCCGCCGAACTCACGCTCCAGGGAGGCGATCTGGTTGGATCCCAGACCGCGTACCCGGCGGCTCTCGGAGATGCCGAGCCGCTCCATGATCTGGCGGGCCCGGACCTTGCCGACGCCGGGCAGGGACTCCAGGAGGGCGGAGACCTTCATCTTGCCGATGACGTCGTTCTCCTGGCCCTGCTTGATGACCTCGTGGAGCGAGGCGCCGGAGTGCTTCAGTCGGTTCTTGACCTCGGCGCGCTCCCGGCGAGCCGCGGCGGCCTTCTCGAGCGCGGCTGCGCGCTGTTCAGGGGTAAGGGGCGGAAGAGCCACGCCTACGTCACCTCGGATGTCGAACTGGTCGGATATTGGTCGGTGAGGAACCTAGTGGCCCCGCACCTGCGGAGCAACGAGCAACACGTTCCCCGGCGCCCCCCGGACCTGCGAGGACCCCGGAATTCGCGGTGCTCTCGTCGGAGACTAGCGGCCCATCGCGCCCGAGTCAGCGAGAACAGGGGAAAAGTCCAGGTCAGACTTGAGCCGACCTGGACTTTTCCGGACAAACAGGTGTGGTTGAAGGGTCGATTCCGCGGGGTGCCCCGGTTTTTCCGGACCCGCCGGTTCTGCCCCGGCTGATCAGCCCAGGACCTCCCGCAGGGCGTCGGTCTCCCTGGCCGCGGCCTCCCGCAGGGCCCGCGGAGAGGGTCCGCGGCCCAGGACGCCCCGGCTGATGCTCGGCACCACGTTGCGCACCGCGCCGCCGAAGACCCTCGGCAGGTCGGCCGCGGTGGCGCCCTGGGCTCCCAGCCCCGGCGCCAGCAGCGGGCCGTTGACCGCCAGGTCCGCGCCGGCCTCCTCCAGCGTCGCGCCGACCACCGCGCCGACCGGGCCGAGCGGATCGGCCCCGGCGTTCTCCCGCGCGATGTGGTCCAGCACCGTCTGGGCGACCGACGCACCGCACCCGGCGGTGGCCCGCTGCACCTCGGCGCCCTCCGGGTTGGAGGTCAGGGCCAGGACGAAGACGCCCGAACCCGCCGCCCGCGCCGCGTCCAGGGCGGGGCGCAGTGAGCCGAAGCCCAGGTAGGGGCTGACGGTGACGGCGTCGGAGAACAGCGGGCTGCCCGGATCCAGGTAGGCGGCGGCGTAGGCGGCCATCGTGGAGCCGATGTCGCCGCGCTTGGCGTCGGTGAGCACCAGGGCGCCGGCCGAGCGCGCGTCGGCGATCGCCCTCTCCAGGACGGCGATGCCGCGCGAGCCGAAGCGCTCGAAGAAGGCGGACTGCGGCTTGAGGACGGCGACCCGGTCGGCGAGCGCGTCCACCACCGTGCGGGTGAACCGTTCCAGGCCCGCCACGTCGTCGTCCAGGCCCCAGGACGCCAGCAGCGAGGCGTGCGGGTCGATGCCGACGCACAGCGGGCCCCGGTCGTCCAGGGCGCGGCGCAGCCGGGCGCCGAACGGCTCGGGGGCTCCGGGGGCCTG
>NZ_JAKMAY010000342.1:0-5674 GCF_022015835.1 Streptomyces sp. ICN903
GGGGAGGGCGTACGGGCGCGCGGAGACGGCACGGCGGACTCCGGGAGCGGGCAGGGGCGGTGGCGGGGTCGGCACGGTGAGCTCTTCCGGCGGCGGCCATCACGTGGCCCTCATTGCGAGCGCCGGGGCGTGGTCGGCCGTTTCGTTCCCGGCCGGCTCCCCGAGGTCGTAGTCGTAGGGGAGCCGGTGCCACTGCTGCCCGGGCGAGGGCTGCGGAATGAAGCCCGCGTGCCGCAGCAGGGCGGCGGCCGGCTTGCCACCGTCCTCGGCGGTGACGCCGATCTCGGGGTGCCGGGCGATGACGATGCCGGGAGCCCGCGAGGAAGGAGGGGTGCGGCTGCCGTCGGATGTGCGCATGGAGACCTCGGCGGGGAGCGGATCAGACATAGAGGTTCTTGGTCGGGCGGTCGGCTTCGGTGGCGGCCTCCAGCAACTCGGGCAGGTCCTCGGGATCGGTGTCGCGCTGATCGACCCACCACCCGGCGCGGGTGACGGTCCGGGCGGCGTCCTCGATGCGCTCCCAGGCCGCTTCGCCGGTCTCGCCTTCGACGACCAGGGCCGTGTATGCGGCGGTCATGAGCCGGTGGCGGCAGCGGACACCCCAGGGAACGAGGCGGTCGGTGCCCTCCAACGGAGGCATCCGGTACTGCGCGGCCCATGCTTCGGCCTCGGCCAGCTCCTCTGTTCGTTTGGCCTCCACCCAGGCGGCCCTGGCCTCGGCGTCCTCGGCGCGGGAGGTCTTCCAGCAGGAGGTGCAGTCGCGCTCGGCGAGCCACCGGGCGTATCCGGCCCGGCGATCGGCGGGCCGGTCGGACAGGTCCCTGTCGGCCCGGTGTCCGCAGGCGTGGTCGATGGTCCAGATCCTCTTCACGGCCATCGAAGGCATGACTCCTCTCGGAAGGAACGATCAGCGGGAGGGGCCCCGGGTGGGACGCGGTTCGGCGGCTGCGGCCCGGGAAGTGGCGGCCGTCTGCGCCGTCCTCACTTGGGAGGTACGGGCGGGACCACCGCCGAGCGCGAAGCCTTCGGCCCGCGCGGAAGCGGCACGGGAGGGGACGCGTACGGAGACCACGGACGCGGCCAGGTGCGGCTGAGCGGCGACGGTCAGACCGGCCCGCTGCAGCGCCGCACTCGTCCGGGCGACCTTCTGCACGGCCTCGCGGTACCTGGAGGTGTCCGGCAGCGTGTAGACATCCAGTCGGGGCTGGTACCGGAAACCCTGCTCCCGCAGGATCCGCTCGCCCGCCGTGCGGCCGTCGGTGACGGCGGCGACGACCCCCAGCGAGGGGTGCACACCGAAAGCCACGTCCGGGCCGGTGTCCGCGGCCGGCGCCCGATCGCCGGCACCGGCACCGGCGTGGCCTGACGGTGACGGTTCTCCGGTGACCGGACTGCCGTGGCCGGTGGTCTGCGACGCGATCCGGTCACGGCGGTCGAGAAGGCCGCGACCGGAGGGGAGCCGACGAGATGGGGTGATGTCGTAGGCGGCATCTGCGACGACGGTGAGGCGAGCCGCTCGGAGAGAACCGATCGCCTGCCGTGCGCGCCTGGTCGGATCACGGTCCGGCTCGGTGAGCGCATACAGGGCCTGGCCGGGAACGGGCTCGAACCCGACCAGACGCAGCATGTGGTCGACGAGGTGGTGGTCGCGCACGTTCCATGCCACGACGCCGAACTCGTCATGGTGGCGAACCGTGACGTGCGGGCTGCTCATGGAGGCTGCTCCTGGAAAGAACCGCCCGGGCAAGGGGTGGTGCCCGATCCCCGGGGCGAAAACGACCGGGCAGGAGCAGGATCCGGAAGTCAGGGGATTTGGCTGGGCCGCAGGTTTTCCGGTAGCAGTCGATGAGCCCGGGGTGGCCGGGGCACGAGAAGGTCCTTGCGGGCTGCGTGGCAGGTGCAGTAGCGCCGGAGCCTTGAACCGTCACCTGCCCCGCCGCCGGGGTCGCGCCGAGGCTACGGAGCCGACTCCGCGGCTGGCTCGGTCGACTGTTGCGGCATACATGTCTCCGGGCATACCTACTTGCTGGTCCGCCTCGATGAGGATGAGCGTGCCGTCCACCCGGTAGGCCTGTCCCCTGGTCAAGACGTTGACCATCACGGCGCCTCGTTCGCCGGGGACCTACTGGGCGAACTGCCCGCTGCGGCTGGTCAGTCGAGCCTCTCCTCAAGGTGTGACAGGAGGGCCGCGACGAGGCTGGGGCGCGGTACGTCCGGTACCAGGGCCTCGGGGAAGTCGTCCTCCACTCCCCACTCGGTGTTGACCATCATGGGTGCACCGTTCGGTACGACGTGGTTGCGGAGCCACATCGCGAACTCCGCCGCCTCCTGGGCCGTCACGTTGGTGACGGCTGCGCCCTCCGGGGTCGTCAGGACGATTCCCTCGACGGCTCCGTCCTGGAGGGTGAAGCCGAAGCTCATGGACGGGCCGCGGGCGCCCGACCCCTGGGGGCTCTCGTCGATGCGGACGAACTCGTCCGGGGTGCGCTCACGCAGACGAGCCGCGAAGTCCTCCAGCACCAGGTTCCAGGTGCTGCCCTGCGGCGGGGTGAAGATGAACATGGTGCGCAGCTCGGCGAGCTCGGACGCTTCCACCTGGGGTCTTCCCTTCCACGAGGTATTGACGGAGGTCACGGAACGCGGCGGGCGTATCCCTTGACGTCGTGGGCGGCCGTCATCACGCGCCGGCAGGGGACGGAGTCCGGGTTGTCGGTGACGATCTCCACTCCCGCCGTCACGAAGGCGCTCGGTTGCCACGACAAGACAGCCACCTGCCTGGTTGTCGAAGCCGATGGAACCTGGAGCCGATACGCCGGCGGGGACCGAGCCCCACGACTCCGGGGCGGCCGGACGACAACTCACACGACCGATGTCCTGAAGGGGTCGGTGGGAACGATCCCTACCTCGTCGAAGATCTGCTCCAGCGCCTCATGGCCGTGATGTCGGCGGTACTCGATCTCGGCCGCTGTTACCGGCAAGACCCACAGGATGCGAGCGTGTCCAGCGGGCAACGGACAGCGCTCAAGGCCAGGTCCGTGCAGATAGGGCAGGCTGATCAACAGGTGATCGCAGGCCGAACCCGGCACCCACGGTTCACCGATCGGCATGCTGTGTCCCAGGCCAAGCCGATACCCACCGCAGTGGTAGTACGCGATCATCGCCATGAGTTCGACGAACCGCTGGTCGCGGACATGGGTCGTCATGACGAACTCAAGCCCGTGGCCGCCCTGCTCCACCGCGGACCAGCAACCGGCCGTTACGTAGGCCCAGCAGTCGCTGCGCGGGCCGGGACCCACGACGAGAAATCGCAGGTCGGACAGCACCTCTCGCCGTCCTGGCCCGAGGTCGTACTCGACGACCTCCATGGGATGCCCTTCGAAGAATTCCCGGACATGCGATTCGATGGCCTCCGCGGCCCGCATCCTCGCAACGCTCACCGCGCGATCATGCCAGACCGCCGATGGGCGTCTCCGAGAGATCACCCGGTGCCATGAAGCGCTGGCATCGGCCGCAAACTCGCGCTACCTCACCATGCAAGTTCACCAGTCCTGGGACTGGATGTTCTGTACCGGCCCCGGCGGCCTCCCAGGCGTTGATCAGCACAGCACGGAGGCCGGGCGGCACCAGGAGATCAAGCTTGCATGCGGGCGTCGGTGTCGAACAGGTCTCGCTCGGTGGGGTGGAGGAGGTGCTGGGTGATGAAGGAGCGGCCCGCGACCTTCCACAGACCCCGGCCTTTGACCAGGGCGCCGACGGCCTGGGTCTCGACCCCGGTCAGCCCCAGGAGGGAGGCGGCGGCGGTGAGCTGGTCGGGTTCCTGGCGGTAGACGATGCGGGTGGAGCAGTCGGTCAGCAGGCCCTCGGCCAGGGCGCGGCTGCGGGAGCCGGCGTCGCCTGCGGTGAGCAGGTCGGACAGGCGGTGGACGACCATCATGTTGGCGATGCCCAGCCCGCGGCTGAGCTTCCACTGGGACTGCATGCGCTCCAGCAGGGCGACGTGGCGCATCACGCGCCAGGCCTCGTCGTAGATCACCCAGCGCCTGCCGCCGGCGGGGTCGGCAAGGGCCGACTCCATCCAGGCGCTGGCGCAGGTCATGGCCAGAACCAGGGCGGTGTCGTCGCCAGAGCCGCCGAGCCGGGACAGGTCGATGGTCAGCATGGGCGCGGCCGGGTCGAACACCACGGTGGAGGGGGCGTCGAACATCCCGGCCAGGTCGCCGGCGATCAGGCGCCGCAGGGCGTGGGCGAGGTCCTGGGCAGCGCCGGCCAGGTGACCCCCAGTGGGCCCGGCGACCCGGGCGAGGTAGTCGGGGTCGGCCAGTACGGCGGCGATGTCGCCGAGCACGGGAGTGCGGCCGGTACGGGCGGTGTGGGCGACGACCTGGTCCAGGGCCACGTCCAGCGCGGTGTGCTCCATCGGCCGCAGGTCCCGCTTGAGGACGGTGCGGGCCAGGGAGGCGAGCAGCAGCAGGCGGCGTTTGCGGACCTCGCCCGCCCAGTCGCCCTCGTCGGCGCCGTGCGGCCGGGCCGGGGCGTCGAGGGGGTTGAGCCTGCCGGGCAGTCCAGGGCCGACGGCGATGGTGCGGCCGCCCAGGGTGGAGGAGACGGCCGTCCACTCGCCCTTGGGGTCGCAGGGGACGTAGACGCGGTAGCCGTGGGCGACGGCCCGCAGGGCGAGCGACTTGGCCAGGGCGCTCTTGCCCATGCCGATGACCCCGGCGAGCAGGATGTTGGGGTTGGTGAAGCCCTCCAGGCGCCCGTACAGGACGAAGGGGTCGTAGCAGAAGGCGGCCTCGGCGTGGACGTCGCGGCCGATGTAGAGGCCCTCGGCGCCCAGCCCACCTTCGGCGAGGAAGGGGTAGGCGCCGGCGGCGGTCGCGGTGGTCATCCGGTGGGCGGGCAGCTTGAGTCGGCCGCCGCGCGCGGAGGCCGGTCCGGGCCGTCCGGCGGCCGGGTAGACGGCGCGCAGTTCCGGATCGGCGCCCTTGCCGGAGGGGCGGGGCCGGGAGGGTACGGCGCCGCGGGCCTTGCTGCGGGCGGCGGCGAACTGCTCGCGGCTCGCGCGGGCCTGGGCGCGTTCGGCCTGGTGGGGAACGAACAGTCGGCTGGCGGTGGCGCGGATGCGGGGCATGGCGGTGTCCTCCGGGAAGGACGGACGGTCAGTGGCGGACGAGGCCGGTGAACGGGTCGCGCAGGTCGGCCGGGGTGGTCTGGCGCCGCACCCGCAGCGCGGTGCGCAGGTGTCGCCGGCACACGGCCGACCACGGCGGGCCTTCCCGCAGGCCGGGGCGGTGTGCCTCCGCCCCGGGCGGTCGGCAGGTCGTGGGGCGCGGGGCGGTGTGGAAGGCGGCGTGGAGATGCTCGGCGGCCTGCCACAGCCGGGTGCGCACCGCCCGCAGGTGGTCCGCCTCGGCTGCGGCGACCGGACCGGTGCGGATGGTGTGGGCGTCCAGCAGTCGGTGGAGGGAGACCAGATGGGCGTGGAGGGCGTCCAGCTCGGCGCGGTCGGCGGCGGCGCTGTCGCCGGGCAGGTTGAGCGCGAGGTGGAGCTCCAGTGCGGCGGTGGCCAGCGGTACGAAGCCCTCGGCGGGTTCGGGCAGGGGCGGCGGGATCGGCATGGCGGTGGTCTTCATGGGAGTGCCGGAGGGCGGTGCGTCACGGGCGGGCGAGGGGG